>CALWVH010000001.1 GCA_944384915.1 uncultured Clostridia bacterium
TATTACAATGACGAGGCAACTCAGTCCGAAGTGGACGAGATGGCCAAGGCGCTTCTGGAAGCAGCTATGAAGGCAAGAAAACTGGCAGATAAGTCAGCTTTACAGAGTGCAGTGGAAAAGGCCGAGGCAATTGACCTTACCCTTTACACCACAGATTCTGCCAATGGATTGTCTAACGCACTTCTGAGCGCAAAACAAATGCTCGCAGATGCGGATCTCTCTGAGGACGATCAGGCTAAGGTGGATGATGCAGCAGCTGCATTGACCAAAGCGATAGACGATCTGATCCTGAAGACTTCCGATTCTGATTCTGATTCGTCCGAGAATAATGGTTCTTCCAATGAGTCTACTTCTTCCGGCGAATCTGATCCCACAGATGAATCCAACCCCGCAGGTCCTACCACGGGTGACAGCGATGTTCCCGTGATCGCACTGGCTATGATGTTTATGATGTCTGGGATCGCTTTCCTTGGACTGCGCAAGAAGTCCTGGAAAAAATAAAGTAGAATAAGCCTCACAGGCAAGCATCATTCCCTAAAAAAGAAGCCGGCCTTTACTCAATTTGAGTAAAGGCTGGCTTCTTTTTATGCCGTTTTTGGATTGTCAGCGCTGCTATATTTACGGATTAGGATTTTTTAGAGAGAATTGTTATTTTTTAGAGAATCAAAAACAAGGGCGATCATTAAAAAATAGAGAGAATCCGGATTTTTTGTTGTTGAGAAAACGGATAATTGCTTTCATAATAGAATTCAAGATTAAAAGAAAGGGAAAATACCTTGGAGCAGTATTATAAACGAGAGTAGGGGATAAGAAATGAGGGATGATTCAGATTTGATATTTTTGCCATAAAAACTTGCTGTTATGCCAGTGCCATATAGGATATGATGGTAAAATATAAGCGTAATCCGACGGAAATTAAAACACATTGCATAAAAAGCTGTGGTTTTAAAATGGTAACTTAATAAGGGGGGATACTAAAAAAAGGCAAAAGAATTGGGCAAAATAAGGAGGTAAGATTGTGAAAGGAATATTTAAAAAGACAGCATCTATTTTTTTGTCAGCATCACTGCTAACTGGTTTTTTGGTGGGAGCTGCTCCTGTAACATTGGTACAAGCAGCAACACAGGGGAAAATACAGGCGGAGTTTTTTGTTTCTCCTTCTGGCAGCGATGAAAATCCGGGTACATATGAAAAGCCCTTTGCCACTTTGCAGGCAGCCCGTGATGCAGTACGGGATATCAACGACAACATGACTGGCGACATTTATGTTTTTGTTGATGGTGGAAAATACTACATGGAAGAAACACTGGTATTCAATGAAGAAGATTCCGGTACAAACGGGTATCAGGTAATATATCGGAATTTGGATGGCCTTGGCAGCGCAGAACTGATTGGCGGTAAAAAGGTAGAAAGCGAATGGGAATTAGTAGACGCTTCGGGAGACCCTACCGTTGATCCGGATGCGGATTTGCCCGCTTCAGCAGAAGGCAAAGTTTACAAAACCCATGTGGGCACCGATGTGGATTTCAATACACTGTATGTGAATGATAAACGCGCGACTTTGGCTAGAACACAAAATCGTGAAAACGAGAATGGCTTTAGTTCGGCTCTTACACCTTATATGCGTTCTGCTGGCGGCGGTGTGGGAGATCTGATTTATAAAGATGGCGATTTGGATGAGGAATCCATTAACGGTTTGGTAAACGCCCAGATACGTGGCGATCTCAATGCCTCTGTATATATGTGGGATGGCGGATATTGGGATTGGATGACAGATACCATTCCTGTATCAGCTATTGATACAAGTGCAAGACGTTTAACTTATAAGACGGTGGAGGGACATCCGGAAATATACCGTCCCAAATATGCTACCCGCAATAATGCCCGGTATTTTGTACAGGGAAATCTAGGATTTTTGGATGTGCCCGGAGAGTACTACTATAACGACGTAACAGGCGATCTGTATTACTATCCAGAAGGGGATATCAAAGATCAGGAAATGGTGATTCCCTGTGTACAGGAAATCGTTCGTATAGAAGGCAGTTCCAAAGACAGCATGGTGGAGAATATTACATTCAACGGCCTTCAGTTTAAAGACACGGATACCACAGAATGGTATGCGTATGGTTGGAACTGGGGCGATGCTGGAGATGGATTGGGATTCTATCCTCCGGAAGCCGAAGGAAGCACACAGCCTTCTTACTGTGAGCAGACTGAACGGGTTGAATTCCAGTATGGTAATATCACTTTAACGAACACCAACAACATTTCGATTCTCAATTCCCATATAAAAAATTCGGGTATGTTTGGAATTGAGCTGTACTTAGCCAACCAGAATGCGAACATCGAAAACTGCCTGATCGAATATACAGGACATGGAGGAATCAATATAGATGGTGGATATCCTGGAGTTGCCGGAGATGAAAACGGCGATGGGTATTCCCGTGATAACACGATTCGCAACTGCCTGATTCATGATATTGGCGAACTGATTGGACAGGCATCTGGTATTACCATTCAGCAATCGGGATACAATACAGTTTCCCATGTGGAAGTATACAATTCTCCCCGCAGAGGTCTTTTCCTCACTGCTGGAAACAGCCGCAACCCTGGAACCAGCTTCCCGAATGGAGACAAAGATTATAATGCGATGACGGATATGTATACCCATCATAATACAATCGAGTATGTATATCTCCATGACTGCCAGCAGGACGGCGGCGATGACGGTGCATTTTTCGTCTGCTACCTGTACAAGGGAAGCAACAATAAGCCTAACTATGTCAATCAAATGGTGATAGAGGATGTAGCCGCTAACCCCAGCATGACCGATATTGCTCCCAACTGCATCAATCTGGATATGGGTGCATCTGGTATGGAATTGAGTAATGTAAAAGCTGTTAATCCTCAGCACTTTAATATGGAAGTCAATACCATTACGCAGTATGGCGATAAAATCAAGTTCGATAATGTAAATATCGATTTTGGTACCCATACCAACTACTTGGCAGAATTTGACGACAGCAAAATGGAGTACGACCAAATTGGTGTTACAACCGATTTCCCTGTGGAATACCTGCCTGAGGAACAGCAGGAAGAAACTCCCGACGATATCTATTTCCAGGAAGATTTTGAAAATGGGCTGGATTACAGCAAATGGTCCAGCAAAGGCGGTACCCCTGAGATTACCACAGAGTGGATGTCCGAGGGCGTTTTTGGCGGACATCAAGCGCTCCAGATCAATAGCGACAAGGACAAACCGGTGCTGTATCGCGATTTTGACGAGCCTCTGAATAAAGTGGTTACCATGCAGATGTTCGACCGGGCCGGATTTAACCTGTGTCCTTATGAGTCCGGTATAAGCATCAATGCCAATATTACTACCTATGGCCGTGTGGATAATGGAGAAACACCTGTGGGTATGGGAATCGACAATAGTGTTGGTGGCGGAAGCGACGGATACTATGTGCTGCAAATCGGCGATGAAAAAGTAAAGACCTCTATTCCCCGTTTCTTCGGATGGCATGAACTCAAATGGGATTACAGCAGCGGTACAGACATAAAGCTGTATTTTGATGGACAGCTTGTGAAAACCCTGACCGAAGCAGACGGCGTTGATATGTCCTTTGATTATGTTTCCATGGGCAGCGAAAATGGCAGCGGTATTACCTTCTTTGATGAACTGGTCATTTATGGCGGTAAAGAAGCTTCCGAACCTGGCGATGTTTCGCTTCCTGAGATCCCCGCTTACGATAGTTCAGAAGATAACCAGGAAAAACTTTCTCTGGACTTTGAGGATGGAGAACTTCCCGACTTCTATTTTACCACCGATGATCCTGACCGTCTGGGACAGGAAGTCGTCGAGGAAAATGGAAACCAGGTCCTCAAACATTATAGCGGAGACGGCCACGCTTTCTATCAGACCAATGCAGACTGGCAGAATTATATGGTTATCTTCAAGTGGAAGTTTGGCGGATGGGGCGACAAGAATGTTCTTAACTTTGCTTATGACAACTTTACCATTTTCTTAATGACCACTTCCAATGGCAGCGATAAAGAAAATAACAATCCCTCTGCTTACCAGGTAATCTATCGTCGAAATAAGAATGGTACAAGCGAATTTGAGGCAGGCACCCCCTATTTTGAAATCGCCAAGCATACGGCTACTTCCGATAGTGCACTGGGCCGGGTGGCGCTTCCCGAAGGCTTTAACGATGAGGAATGGCATGAATTCCAGATCCAGACATTTGACGGAAAAGTCGGCGTAATCCTGGACGGACAACAACTGATTTCCATCGATGACGGCCAGTATAACCATGGCGGTATTGGTTTTGGCGGTATCAATGCCACTGCCTATCTGGATGATATCAAAATTATCTCCAACCCCACTTATGTAGAGTACGATCAAAACCTTGGCCTGACGAACATTAACATAAACGGCACCTTTAATCCCAATTACTATGATTACTATGTTACCGTAAAAGACAACGATCAGCCTGTTACCTTTACCATGCCCAAAGTGCTGATAGAGGGAACCGAAGTGAGCGCTACTTTGAACGGTGAGAAATTGGTAGCCGGTGAAGATGCTGTGGAACTGGCACTGCAAAACGGCTTGAACGAATTGGTAATTACGGAAAAGACATCTGCTGGTGACAAGAACTATGGGATCACCATCCGTAAGATGCAGACTATTACAGAAACCGCTCCCATTCCCGCTGTAGAAACTGAGTTGGGTACAGCTCCGGTGCTGCCGGATAAGGTTCTCACAACATTTGCGGATGGTACACAGACAGAGATGGATATCAATTGGAAAACCATTCGTCCGCAGCTTTACAAGCAAAATGGTGTGTTTACTGTAAAGGGTAATGTAGCCGGCTTCCCGTGGGAAGTAGAGACTACGGTTACAGTGAATGGTTTGGAATCCGTGGAAGATCTCCCTGTTATTGAAACGGTTGCAGGAGTTGCCCCTGCGCTTTCCAAAACCTTGAAAGTCCACTATACGGATGAAGACCGTGATTTACCCCTGATTTTTGATGAGCTTTCCAAAGATCTTTACAGCAAGGCTGGGACAATTATTGCTGTGGGCAATGCGGAAAACTATGCCCGTGAAGTAGTTCAAGTGGTAAATGTCCGTGAATCTGCTGAACTCGTTGATAAGACCCTGCTGCAAAAGACATATGATTACGCATTGACATTGAAGACCGAAGGCGTGGTAGAGAGCGCCGTGAAGTTCTTTAACCAGGCTATGGACAAGGCCAAATCGGTACTGGATGACCCGAAAGCAACCCAGGAAGAAGTAAAAGCAGCATGGGATGAACTGCTAGAAGGCATTTGGGGCCTTGGCATTACCCAGGGTGATAAGACTCAGCTGGAACTGCTGATCGAGAAGGCAGAAGAAATGATGGAGAATGCCGATAAGTACGTAGAGACAAATTGGCAGGAACTGGTGGACGCCCTGGAAGAAGCCAAAAAAGTGATGGATGACGGAGACGCATTGGAAGAGGACGTAGAAGCAGCCGCAGAAGCGCTGAACCATGCTATCCTAATCCAGCGGTATAAGGCCAACAAAGAAAACCAAGAAGACCTGATTAACAAAGCAAATGAGATCGATTTGAGCCAGTACACGGCAGAGAGTGTGGCAGTGTTCCAGGCGGCGCTGAAAAATGCAAACCTGGTGCTGGCAGATGAAAACCTGAGCGAGGACGATCAGGACACAGTGGATCAAGCCGTGGAGGAACTGGCAGCAGCTATCGAGAATTTGAGTGTGGCGGAAGAGAACCCGTCCAGCCCCAGCGATCCGGATGATGGCACAGAGACTCCGTCCACCCCGGACCAGGGAGAAGAAGGGACCGAGACACCGCCTACAGGAGATAGCAGCTCTACTGTTGTTTCCTTCACCGCCATACTGGCAGCTATGATGCTGGCAGCACTGCTGGTAATGAGACGTAAAAACCAGAAAACAATGTAAAAAAAGACCTCCTAAAGACACGGCCCCGGCTGATACATCATCAGCCGGGGCCGGCTTTTATGAGGGATTATTATTTTTTAGAGAGAATTGTTATTTTTTAGAGAATGAAAAATAACAGAGATCATAAAAAACAGAGAAAATCCGGATTTTTTGTTGTTGAAATAGTAAATTTAAAAGGGATAATATAAAATCAGTCAAACTCATACTTAAATTTGTATGAGTACAGCCTAAAATATTGGGATAGTAAGGGGGGACACATCAACTAAACAAAGGCGGAGTAGTTATTGAATAAAGGAGGTAAGATTGTGAAAGGCGTATCCAAAAAAACAGCATCCCTTTTATTGTCCGTATCGTTACTGACAGGCTCTTGGATGGGAAGTATTCCCGTTAATGCAGTGCAAACAGATGAAAAAATTCAGCAGGAATTTTATGTATCTGTTACTGGCAGTGACAGCGGGGATGGAAGCCAAGAGAATCCATTTGCTACGGTGGAACGTGCCCGTCAGGCAGTGGATGAAATCAACGACAACATGACCGGCAATATCATCGTCAATATTGGAGCGGGCGATTATTATCTGGACGAAACCCTCCAGTTTGGGGCAAGTGATTCGGGCACAAATGGTTACGAGGTAATTTATCGCAGCAGCGACGGCATTGGCAAAGCCAATCTCATTGGCGGCGAGAAGATCAGCGGATGGGAACTGGCAGATGAAACGGATGTAACAGAATATGATCTGGATGAATCCCTGGTGGGGAAAGTATACAAGGTACAGCTTGACCCAGAACAGTACGATTTCAATACTTTATATGTCAACGATGAACGTGCAGTAATGGCGCGCACAAGAAACCGGGATAATAATCCCAATTTCCCCATGGCAAAAGGGGAATATATGCGTTCCGTTGGAGGCCATAACAATGACCTGAATATGCTCTATAAGATCGGAGATATTGATGAGAAGTCCATTGCCGGAATGGTACACGCACAGGAGCGCGGAGAAGAGGAAATTGCTCAGGTGTTGGTATGGGATGGAGGAGATTGGGATTGGTTTACCAATACCATCCCCATTGCGTCCATTGATACGGAAAAGGGAGAATTTAAGTTCCCCACTCCTCCGGAGGATTATCCGGAGAAATATCGCACCAAGTATAATATTGGCTCTGGCGCCCGGTATTTCTTGCAGGGAAATCTGGCCTTTATGGATGTGGAAGGGGAATATCATTACAACAAAACGACAGGTATTCTGTACTACTATCCCAAGACAGAAGATGGAGCTATCGAAGAGCAGACCATTATAGTTCCCACTATGCAGCAGGCAATTTATTTTAAGGGCACGGAAAAAGAGAATCTGGCGGACGAGCCTGACCCCAACCAGCAGGTACATAACATTACACTGGATGGATTGGCAGTAAAAGATACAGAGTTTGCCGATTACTTCACATATTCCTGGAACTTTGGCGATGCCGGGGCCGGAATCGGGTATTTCCCCAAAGCGGCAGAAGGCAGCACCAACCCCTCTTTTTGTGAAACCACCGACCGTGAAGAATTCCGTGTGGGTTCTATCACATTGACAGGGACCCATGATATTACCATAATCAATACTCGGGTAAAGAATTCGGGAATGTACGGCATTATTTATGCCGGTGATAACCAGTACAATACCTTAAAAGATTCTGTGATTGAAGATACAGGTTATGGCGGATTGATTTTTGATGGCGGATATCCGGCCATTGGAAAATACAACAACCATAATACGGTAGAAAATGTCCTGATCCATGAGGTTGGAGATCTAGTAGGGCACGCAGTGGGGATGACCCTTATGAGTTCGGGACAGAACACCTTTACCAACATGGAAATTTTCGATACCCCCAAACGTGCAATTTTGGTGATTGGCGGCTATCGTCGTGACCGCAATGGCGGAGATAAAAATTACGATGAAGTCAAAGATATGTATACCGTGGGGAATCATTTCCAGTATATTCATGTCCACGATGCTCAGCAGGATGCCGGAGAAGACAGTGCTGTCTTTTTGAGCTGGTTGTTATCTGGTCAGGATATGAAAGCACTTCATGGCTCCAATGATCCCAATAATTTGAAAACCAATCTGGAAGGCATTGATACCAGTATTGACCGCTACAATTATTTCGATCAGATGCTGATTACCGATGTGGGTGCTGATCCTTCTGTAATCGAAAAGTGTACAGTAGGCGGCCTAGATACGGCTATGGGAGCCAGCGGCAGCCAATTTACCAATATTAAAGCAGCCAATACACAACATCACCTGTTGGCAATTCGCCATGAATATAACGGCATCCCCAGCAGTTATGGCGATATGTACGGGATGGAAAACTGTACGAATAATATATACACAGATGATCCTCTGAAGTCTTTTGACGACAGCAAAATGGAGTATGATAAAATCGGTCTTACAGAGACCTTCCCCGAAGAATATCGCGTCAGCAAGAGAGAGTATACAGAGGCACCGGACGATCTGTATTTCTACGACGACTTTGAAGCATCCCGTCAGCTGGATTTGACAAAGTGGACGGTAGAAAAAGGAAACGTGGAGATGCACATCGGTTATGGGTATATGTCCGAAGATCCCACAGAGGGAAAACGCTCCCTGCCCATCAATGCGGACTTGAACCCCAATGGTGTGGTAGTAAGCCGTACTTTTGAGAATGATCTGAATAAAATCGTAGAAGTCAAGTATCTGGACAGACGGAAAGACTATGCCAACAATGACCGGGTAGATGCGGTTCCCACAGAAATCCTGCCCAATTCCTTCCTGCGGGTAGACGACGGTGAGAATGCATTGGGTTTAGGAGCTGTTGGTACTGTTTCCAAAGATTACTACCAGATCAAAAAGGGTGACGAACTGATTCAGACAGATATAAAACGTTCTTTCGGCTGGCATACCTTTAAGTTTGATTACAGTTCTGGTACAGATGTAAAACTGTATATCGACGACCAACTGGTCGCAAAATATGATGAATCTGACGGCGTTTCCACATCCTTTAGGTATATCGGAATGGGCGACTGGGAAGGTAATGGTGGCAAGGCATTTTTTGACCAGCTGTATGTGTATGGCGGAAAAGAAGCCCCGCCGGTAGAAGATCTGCCTCTGCCCACTCCTCCCGAAGCACCCGATGCAGATTTGTTTGCCGAGGACTTTGAGTCGGAAACCCCCACCGTATTTTCTACCCAGAAAAATAACGCCCAAATGGAAGTGACAACCGATCCCATCAATGAAAACAATAAGGTCCTCCATGTGACTTCTTCTGACGATTTGGTGTACTTTGCAGAGGGAATGGATTGGTCCAATTATACCTTTGAGTGTAAGATCTGGATCGATAACTGGGACGTTAGCGGTACGCCTCAACCCTGGGATAATATGGCCCCTGTGTGGAATGCAGGTTCCACAGATGACAAAGGAAACTTTAACCGGTATTCGCTGAAGTATCGGCGTGATACCAAGGATTTTGCCCTGTACAAGAGAAGTGGTGGCGACACCGATATGGTATCGGCAGCCGCCCCAGCAGAGTATGAGGGCAAGTGGCATGACTATAAGATTTCCACTGTAGATGGGTTGATTACCGCCTATATCGATGGAGAGAAGATCTTTGAGCACAGAGATTCCTCCAATACCCGTGGTACCATTGGTTTTGACGGCATAAATGTAGAATACTACGTGGATGATATCAAAGTGACCGGTCAGAAAACGCCAGACCCCACAGCCAGTCTGGATTCTGGGACGTATCCCGGAACCATCCAGGTAGAGCTGCTCCCTGCTGCAAGCGGCCACAAAATTTTCTATACACTGGATGGCAGCGACCCCACCGACCCCGCCCATGGACTGTATTATATCCCGGAAAGCACCATCACCATTGACAAGACTTCTACCTTAAAGTTTGTTGCCATTACCGATGGTTCGCTGTACAGTAATGTCATCCAGCGGGAATATGCTATTGATGACAGCTATACCGCCGAAGATGCCCTGAATGATGTTACCCTAGAATCCCCAGAGCCCAAGCAGACCAAGCTGGTGCTGCCGGAGCGTACCGGTTTTGCCTTTGAGATTGTAGCTTCTAGCAATGAAGCAATTGGAATTGACGGTACCATTTATCCTCCTATAAATGAGGCAGAGGTTACCCTTACCATTCGGGCTACCCGCCTGACCGACAATACAACCGCAGAAAAGGACTTCACTGTAACGGTTCCGGGTATCGGTAAAAATCTGAACGAAGTGATAGAAGCCGATCAGATTGACGCCGTACAGGGTACTTATATTAAGATAGAAAATAACGAAGTCTTTAACTTTAACGGCGGCGACTGGATTCGGTACGATGCTGTGAATTTTGGCGATACCCCGAAGAACATCCGGTTCCACATTGATACGGCAATTCATCCGGATTTTGCAGGCAAAAAGATCCATGTCATGCTGGATGATCCTACCGATGGAGTAAAACTTGGAACTGTGGTGGTAGAGTCTCACGGCGATTGGGGCGTTTATGGAGAGCAAACCATTGATTTCACAGAACTGGTTTCCGGCGTGCATACCGTATATCTGGTAGGCGAAGGCGGAGAAGGTATCAGCGGAATTAAGGGAGTCATGTTTGAAGACATCACCCCAGTGGAAACCACGTATCAGGCAACGGTAGAAAACGGCAGCGGCAGCGGAGACTATAAGGCAGGAGCCGAAGTCACCATTATCGCAGACGAAGCACCGGAAGGCCAGGTATTCGACAAGTGGGTATCTGATGACGTGACCTTTGCAGATGCGGAGAGCGAGACCACCACGTTTGTCATGCCAGAAAAGGATGTAACGGTAACCGCTGTCTATCGCGAAGCCGCAGATAAGACCCTGCTGCAAAAGACATACGATTACGCATTGACATTGAAGACCGAAGGCGTGGCAGAGAGCGCCGTGAAGTTCTTTAATCAGGCTATGGACAAGGCCAAAGCCGTACTGGATGACCCGAAAGCAACCCAGGAAGAAGTAAAAGCAGCATGGGATGAACTGCTGGAAGGCATTTGGGGCCTTGGCATTACTCAGGGGGATAAGACCCAGCTGGAACTGCTGATCGAAAAGGCAGAGGAAATGATGAACAATGCCGACAAATATGTAGAGACAAATTGGCAGGAACTGGTGGACGCCCTGGCAGAAGCCCAAAAAGTGATGGATGACGGAGACGCATTGGAAGAGGACGTAGAAGCAGCCGCAGAAGCGCTGAACCATGCTATCCTGATCCAGCGGTATAAGGCCAACAAAGAGAATCTGAAAGACCTGATTAACAAAGCAAATGAGATCGATTTGAGCCAGTACACAGCAGAGAGTGTGGCAGTGTTCCAGGCGGCGCTGAAAAATGCAAACCTGGTGCTGGCAGATGAAAGCCTGAGCGAGGACGATCAGGACACAGTGGATCAAGCCGTGAAGGAACTGGCAGCAGCTATCGAGAATTTGAGTGTGGCGGAAGAGAACCCGTCCAACCCCAGCGATCCGGATGATGGCACAGAGACCCCATCCACCCCGGACCAGGGAGAAGAAGGGACCGAGACACCGCCAACAGGAGATAGCAGTTCTACTGTTGTTTACTTCACCGCCATACTGGCAGCTATGATGCTGGCAGCACTGATGGTAATTTGGCGTAAAAGAAAAGTAGAATAACCCCCTTTCATAAAAAGGACTCCTGGCTGAGACATACAGCCAGGAGTCCTTTTTACTATCTTATTTATGAAGATCGATTTCCAGAGTGTAAAACTCCCATGGGGAGAGGGAAACGGTTTGTTTATACTGCAAAACAGGGATTTCCACCTGTACTTGCCGTGGACATCCGGTAGTTTCAAAAAGACGCATAACCGCCTTGCCGTCTTCTCGGAGAAAGAAAGCGGACACCTGTACTTTGGGATCGCTGATGGTGTACAGATAGGGGATTTTTTCTCCTTTGCCAGATGGGAAGAAAGAGAGGGAATAAGGCGGCTGTAAAAAGCTGTCATTTGTTCCGGCATGGGGAAAATCAATTTGAGAGCCCTGCTCTCCTCCAAAAACTCCACCCGGCACAGTACTTCCATAGATGTTCCCACTTTGGGAATACGGTAGGTGATAATCAAACGCGAACGCCCCAACGTAGGTGTGCATGAAGCGCCATGGTTTCGGTGGAGTATAACAGGTTTTCCAGCTTGCGGTGGCGCTGCTTGATGCGAATCATGGAGGTATAACATCCCGGAGCCCAGGGGTTCAGGCTTTTTTCAAAGCGCGGCAGGGGAGCAGCATCTTTTTGAGCTGCTTCTGCAAAGAAGGCTTCGGGCGTAGAATGGTGGAGGGTAACCCCTTCTTTTTGAAAATTGGACAGCCCTTCTACATCCGGGACAGAGGGACCGCCGCCGTGATTTCCCACGCCCCACAGGAGAAATCCTACCGGTTCCGCTTCGTTTTCTTCCAGATACTGATTCAGCTTGGCAACCGCTTGGCCCCTTAGGGAATTGTATCCGCCAAAGGCCCGGGCAGCGGTAATCTCGCTGCCATCAAAACCAACCCAGGTGAACCGCGGGGCAGGAATCTGGCACTGGTCCGCGAATGGCCGGCAGAAGATGTAGGAGTCATAGCCGTGGCGCTTTAAGATCTGTACCAGTCCACGGGAATGGCCAAAGGGGTCAAAGTTGATGGCTGTGGTGGGGGTAATCCCGAACTTTTCTTTAAAATATGCTTGCCCATGTTCGATTTGCCTGCAAAAGCTCTCGCCGCTGGGCATATTGCAGTCAGGCTGTAAATACCATCCGCCTATGATGTGCCATTTTTTCAGCTTTACCAGCTCCTGGATTTCGGCAAATAAATCAGGGTCGTGTTCCTCCACCCATTGGTACAGTACAGCTTCATTATGGCAGAAAACAAATCGGTCATACTGCCGGCAAAACCGGACGGCTACCCGGAAGGTAGAAAGCACCTCGGCGATCCCTTCTTCCTTTTCCCACAGCCAAACAGGGTCAAGATGCGCATTGCAGATCAGATGAATGATAGTATGATTCATGGTGCCTCCTGGGGTATTATGCTTTTCCCGCTGAACCAAACAGGCGCATTCTGGCCCGGACAGCTTCCTTTACGCTATCTTTGGCAGCCACCACACCGGTTTCAAATCCGGGTGCAGCCCGGTAAGCCCGGTCTGCTGCCAGACAAAGCTCGGTACAGATATTGACTTTGCGGATGCCGTTTTCGATGGTATTGCGAAAATCTTCATCCGAAAGGCCGCTGCCACCGTGGAGTACCAGGGGGGTGCCGGTAGGACGGCTCACCTCATACAGCTTGGCCAGACGGGAAATATCCAACACCGGCTTTTCCCGGTATTGGCCGTGGGCCGTACCAATGGCAACCGCCAGGGCATCCACACCGGTTTTGGCAATAAAATCTACGGCCTGCTGGGGGTCGGTGTACTGGGAGCTTTCTCCATTGCCGTCTTGGGCGTTGCCTACATGGCCCAGCTCCGCCTCCACACTGGCTCCCAGTGCATGGGCAGCCCGGCAGATCTCCACGGTGCCGGCGATGTTTTCTTCATAAGGAAGGGCGCTGCCATCGAACATCACGGAGGTAAATCCGGCTTTCAGAGCCTCCATAATGGCTTCATACCGGGTGCCGTGATCGAAGTGCAGGCATACAGGAACCGAGGCTTCCTTGGCCATATGCATCATAATCTGGGCGGCATAGGGGAAGGGGATAATAGGCAGATGGACTTCCGCTACACCCAGAATCAGGGGAGAGCGTTCGGCTTCTGCCGCCTCCAAAATTCCCCGGGCGGTCTCCAGATTCAACATATTAAACAGGCCAACGCCGTATTTCTTTTCTTCGGCGTCCTGAAGGATTTCTTTTAAAGTCACTAACATAGTGCAATCACCTCGCAAAAAGAATTACCGGATAATCCGGGTGTCGGTAAAAATGTCGTTTTCATCGGTGGAATGGGTGCTGAATTCACTGACCACTGCCCCCTGAGGACCGGCCTGGAACCAGTGACGGGTATTGGAGAGAAGGGTGTACTGTTCGCCGGGATGCAGAACGATCTCGTGGAATACCGTATATTCGCCCTTGGGAGGCTGTACCTGGGGATTTTCTGTAGGTTCGCCGTCTACATAAAGGTAAACGGTTCCCCAGCGGCAGCGGAAGGTTTCCTCTTTGCCGGGAAGCTCGCCCACAGCAGGATGGCGGTGCTCCGGGCAGGTTTGGAAGGGGAAGAGTACCAGTTCTTTGGCGCAGCACCGCATGGTGTTTACATAGGTAAGCAGCTCCAGGCCGGTTTTCTCCAGCTGATCCAGACCAAAGTCGGCAATCTCAATCCGGTCGTATTCTTCGGGAGTAATAGCAATGCCCGCTGCCTTGAAATAGTCTGCGGTGCGCTTGCGAATATTTTCGGGTTCATAGGATTTTTTCTGATTTTCGCTCATAGTGGATTCTCCTCCATAAATTTTTTGATCTCTTCATAGGATTTCATACCAGTGGTAGCGCCCTTTGCCATGACGCAGTGAGTGCCTGCGGCATTGGCAAACCGGGCGCAGTCCAAAAAGTCCTCGCCCCGGGTATAAGCCGCTAAAAAGCCGGAACAGAAGCTGTCCCCGGCACCGGTGGTGTCTACCGCCTTAATGTGGGTATAGGTGGGCAGGCATACCCCTGGAGTGTGGGCGTTTTCCTGGGCGTAGCAGCCATGGCTTCCCCATTTAATGACGACGCTCCCCACACCCTTTTGGAAAAAGACGTCTGCCAGCTGTTCCGGAGGTGTACCGTCCGGCATCTGCGCCAACTGTACGGCTTCCTCATAACTGGGCAGAAAATAATCGATATAGGGCATGGCCTCGTCCAGAAGGGAGCTCCAGCGCCCGCGGCTGTCCCAGCACACATCCAGCGCGGTGGTTTTTCCCATTTCCCGGCACTTTTTCAAAAAGTCAGCTGTTTGTTTCCCGTCAAAGGTGTCCAATAGGAAAGTACCGGTAACAAAAACGGTCTGGCTTTCCTCAATCACCGGCCAGCAAACATCCTCTATGGAAAAAGTGCCGTTGGCTCCTGTACAATGCAGAAAACTGCGCTCCCCGTCGGAAGCGGAAAGGGCTACCGAAGAGGAAGTCTGGGCACAGGGGTCTTCTGCCAATCCGCGGGTATCCACTCCCGATTTGGACAGTTTTCCTCTCAAAAAGTCCCCCAGTGGGTCATTTCCCACTTTTCCGCAGAGGGCTGTTTTCCCTCCCAAAGTGGTGATGTTCAGGGCTGCCGTCATGGCATTTCCGCCGGAAAACAGTCCGATACTGTCTACCAGCTGTAGCTTCCCTTTTTCCGGCAGGGATTCTACCGGCTTTGCCAGGATATCCGCCACTAGGATTCCCACACAAGTTACATCAATGGCCATGGTTTTCCCTCCTTTTAGTAATTTGACTTTACTATTGTATCCCGGATATAATAATAAAGTCAATATACTAATTCGACAAATCGGAGGGGAATGCCTTGTACACAGGGATCAACGCATCGGATATCAAAGAACGGAATCGTGGGCTGCTGCTGCGGCTGCTGTGCTGTGAAGGGGTAGATTCCCGGATTGAAATGGCAAAACGGAGCGGCCTGAGTAAAATGGCCGTAACCAATATTACCGCCCAACTGATTCAGGACGGCTGGCTGGAAGAAACCCATCTCACAGAGACCAACCGGGTGGGGCGCAATCCCATGGGCTTGGCCCTCTCTGCCAGCTCTCCCCGGGTGCTGGGGCTGTACCTTTCCCGCAAACAGGTAACGGCAGTGCTGGCCGACGCCTGCTGCACGATTTTGCATCGGGAAACGGCAGTGCTGGAAGAGGGGGAAACCCGGGAAACTCTGTTGGAAAAGTGTCTGGGAGTCCTTTGCCGCGTAAGGAGAAAATCCCCCCAAACTCCCCTGTTAGGGATTGGGGTAGCGGCGATTGGGCCTCTGGATTGTGAAAATGGCGTCCTGTTGAACCCCAGAAACTTTTTTGGAATCTCGCGGGTACCGCTAAAAGAAGCGCTGGAAAAAGAATGGGGATTGCCTGTGATTTTCAATAATGATATGAACGCCGCAGCCCTGGCAGAAGCGTTATTTTCGCCAGACCGGAGGAGAGAGTTTTTATATCTGGGCATTTCCGACGGCGTTGGTGCGGGGATTATTTCTGACGGCAGGCTGTTTCAAAATAATGGCGGCTTTGTAGGAGAAATCGGGCACCTAGGCGTGGACGAAAACGGGCCGTTATGCAGCTGTGGAAACCATGGCTGTCTGGAACTTTATGTGAGTATGCCGGTAATCCTGGCACAGGTGGCGGCAGCCTTACAGGTGCAGGAGGGAACGGTTGCGCCGGAACAGCTCCAGCAAGTATTGTTATTGCCGGCCTGCGGCTCCATTTTCCGCCAGCTGGAATATCACCTTTCCTACGCGCTGACCAGCGCAGTCAACTTGCTGAATCCCGAAATGGTGCTGTTGGGGCATGAAGGGGTATTTTTACCTGATTCTCTCTTATACAATATTGAAAAACAGATTAACAGGAAGATTTTGGCCAGCGGGCACCGGGAGATCAAGGTGCAAAAGTCCTCTTTTGGACGGGAAGCGCCTATTGTGGGAAGTGTGTGCTGCGTGCTGGATAAAGTATTTGCAGGCAATCTTTACTGTGTGGGACAGGTTGGCCAATAAATTCCATATGAGAATAGAGCCGAGTGGTATTCTCCACTCGGCTCTATTCTTGCGGTGTATTACAAAATGGTTTTTACGAATTCTTCGTTTTCGGAGGATTCTTTTGCCTTCATGCAGATCAAGGCGCTTTCGATGCCTGCCTCCAGCGGGGCGACAGAGGTGGAAGCGGTGCCCTGAATCAGATTGATAAAGTTTTTCATCAGCACCAAGTCGCCGCCTCCATGATTATTGGTGGGAGTCCCGATCTTGATGACCGTTACCTTATCACTCATATGGTCATAGACCTTTACCTCGTCGGATGCAAAATTGAATTCCACGGTTCCTTTATATCCATACAGCCGTGCGCCTCTGCGGGCCGCACCTTTTCTGGCAAAGAAGTTTTGGGAGTAGATGGTGTGCATCCCGGATTCGTAACGGACAATCATACTGCCGGAATCCTCGTTGCCGGTGTCTACTGCAAAGCCACAGTAGTCGGAGCGGGGAGTATCATTTCGGGTATTGATAATATTATACGTGCTGTCCATACAGGTTTCCCAGCGAGAGCATTCGCTGCACCGAAGTCCGGCAGGCATATTGCCTTTATAGATCTGTTTGGATTTCATAGCGCAGACTTTTACAGGCTTTTCCCTTACCAGATAGTTGATGACATCAATATCATGGGTGGCTTTTTGCAGGAATAGGCCGTGAGAAACGTTTTCATCACGATACCAGTCATGGAAGTAAACAAACCCATAGGGCACGTCATTGAAAGCCTGTACCTGTTCCACCTTGCCGATGATTCCTGAATCGATAATCCGTTTTACTTCCTGTACCATAGCGGTTACCCGCAGGGGGAAAGAGACTACCGTAGGGGCCTTGGTTTTCGAAGCACAGTCCGCCAGTTCTTTCAGTTGTTCCATGTCGGTGGCAACGGGTTTTTCCAAAAAAAGTGGGATATTGCGTTCCAGCACCTTTTTGGCAAAATAAGTATGGGTGTTGCAGTTGGTTCCGATGATAATTCCGTCCAACTGTTCCCGGTCCATCATCTCGTCGGCATCGGTATAAAAGGTAATGCTGTCCGGGTCCATTTTGCATTCCCGAAGGAGTCCGTCAATTTTGTCGATCTCCATGTCGTGCATTTCTTTTTTACTGCCGTTTTTCAGCATCAGCATACGGACCCGTTCCGGATTGGTGTCTGTGATGGCCTTGATCTTGATATCATACGGAAGTGCAAACAGCGGGTCCATGAGCATATCTACCCGGACCCCGTAACCGATAATACCTAAGTTAATCATTTTTTGTGTCCTCCTGCGTATAGATTGGGCGTTGCACGGTAATGTGCTGGCATTGTCCTGCCTGAATATCGACTTTTATCATTTTCTGAAAATAATTGTGATACACATAGTTTGTGCAGCAGGTATCGTCGACCAAAATGGTAACAGTCGCGTCAAATGCGGTGCAGTTGTAAAGTTCCAGTTGGGCTGTTTCTTTATCCATTTGGACACAGCGGCATCCAATATGGTCAAAAGCTTCCACCACACCGGCCCCGAAATCCACATAGATACCGGGAATCTCAGTGTAGGTCAACATCATGGTGACTTCCGGCCAGTTAGAGCCATTTTGGAATCCTCCCACGGTTTCTTTTCCTTCCCAATCGCTGGTTTGTACCCGTTCATTGATATATCCTGGTTTTAGATAGGTTTTTTCCAGGGAAAGAACAGGCCGTTCAGTAAGGGAAACAAACTGTGAAATACTGTGAGAAATGGCCTTTGTCCAATATAGATAGTCTTGGTTTCCAGTAAAGCGATACAATTTTAACAGACAATTTCCTGAGAGCGTGCAAATTCCCGGTGCGGAGTGCTTATTCTGCGCATTGGCGAAAACGGTCCCCAAAGTATGCACCCGGCGTCTTGCAGACACAGAGCCAGAGGGGAACTTAAAGTCATAGCTCATGACCCAGGTAATAGCGATCAGGAAGGTCTCTTCTGCATAGCGCAGCCATTTTTCTTTTCCCAGCGTTTCATACAGCTGCACATAGCTTTCCAGCATTCCAAAAGCGGATTCGCTGTCGGGGGCTTGACAGATCTCTCCAGGGCCGCCGTTAAGGATGCCCTTTTCTACATAATTGCAATAGTAATAGTCTCCCAGCGCCTCGGCGGTTTCAAGATACCGTATATCTGGTAGGTGAAGGCGGAGAAGGTATTGGCGGCGTTAAAGAAATCATGTTTGAAGACATCACCCCAGTGGAAACCACGTATCAGGCAAAGATTTAGCCGCAAAACATAAATTTTATCAATCAAAAAGGGAAAGGAATGACCCAAGTGGAGTTGGAAAGACATATTGCCGATTCTCCCTGGACTCTGGAGGATGGGCGTGGAAATCATCGTATTCTGGTACGGGTAGCACAAGCGGCGCCGTATGTACATATGAGCGTAAAGTGGAGACGCAGAGATTATAATCCCGAGAATACGGCGCTGATATTGATTCACAATGAAACGGAAACAAAAGTAAAAAATATATTGCCGGTACAGATCACACGGGAGCAGGGAGAAATCTTTTTTGAGGCCCCCTATGCCGGAGAGTATGCGCTGTACTATTATCCCTACCATCAAAAATCCCAAAACTGGTGGTTCCCTATTGTGGATTACACCTGGGATAATGTGGAGAAGCCCGATGCAGAATGGGTGAAAAACGCTCCGAAAACAGCACCCGAGGCTGAAGTGCTCTACGAGGAAAGCCGTACAGAGTTTGACAGCTTTTATCCTATGGAAGTACCCGCCACCGCAGAGGAAATGCAGGAGATTTTAGCAGGTGCAAACGGGGCTCCCTGGCTTACATTTACAGAAGAGCGCCGGTATCCTGTTCGGATGTTCCATGAAATTCCCTATCGTTGGGTAGGTATGGGAACAAGTTCCAGATTTTCCGGTACAGCACAGCCAGATGAATATTATGTTTTCCAGCTGGTCCTTTGGACGCAGCGTCCCGTGCATCATATAACAGTAGATTTCCGGCTTCCGGAAGGGTCGATGATTGACCGTAAAGCCCTCACCTGTTTCCAGACCGAAGGGGTAGACTGGTTGGGCCATCCCTTTACCCGTGAACTGGATTTGGAGGAGAATTTTATCCAGCCTTTCTGGATTGGCGTGGACCTTCCGAAAGACCAGACCGGAAAGCTGGAGTTCCAGACCATCATCCATACCGATTGCGGAGACCAGGTATTTGATGTTGATTTGGAGATACAGGGCGAGAATCTGCCTCACAGAGGCGACCATGAATTGTGGAGACTCAGCCGCCTGCGTTGGCTGAATTCTACCATTGGGTTGGATGATGAAACAACGGAGCCGTTTCCTCCTATGGAGGTCTCTCAGGATCAGCATCGGGTTGACTGCGCGGGAAAGCAGTACCAGCTGGGAGAGGATGGACTGCCCAGACAGATCCAGAGCCAGTATAATACCGTGGGCAAACTTTGCGAGGATATCACACCGATTCTCAGCCAAGGGCTTTCCTTTACCCTAACGGCTAACGGGAAACCTGTGGAAATGGCCCCGGAGGGATACCAGGTACAGCAGAAGGGAACAGGCAGTGTGCTGGTTTGTGCCAGACAGCAGGGAGCAGGGGTTTCGCTCCACACAGAGAGTACAGTAGAATATGATGGTCATGCGGATACCTTATTGACGGTTACGGCTTTGGAAGATATCACCCTGGACGATGCACAACTCTCTTTTGCTATTTCGCCGGAATGTTCTTCTTACATGATGGGAATGGGCCGGGAAGGCGGAGAAACCCCGGATTCCTGGGAATACACCTGGCAGAGCAACCGGACCAACAATTTCCTGTGGGCAGGCGGCGCCAATGGAGGCCTCCATATCAAACTAAAGCATACACAAGATGTGTGGGAACTATATACCTATGAAGAAATCGGGTTGCCCGAAAGCTGGGATAATCATGGAAAAGGCGGGTGCAGGATCACCCGTGAGGCAGACGGCCTTCATTTTGTGGCCTTTACAGGGGAGAGAACCCTGAAAAAGGGAGAAAGCGTCACGTTCCGATATGCCCTGCTTCCTTCCCCTCTCTTCCCGCTGAACAGTGACGCACACTGGCGTGACCGTTACGATCATCCCAGCGAAAAGCCCTTGGATTTGGAATCCTCTGTAGCCGGTGGGGCAACCG
Organism: uncultured Clostridia bacterium; assembly: GCA_944384915.1. Classification (GTDB taxonomy): domain Bacteria; phylum Bacillota; class Clostridia; order Oscillospirales; family Acutalibacteraceae; genus Heritagella_A. The sequence continues at coordinate 20,782 of CALWVH010000001.1, forward strand.
TGGTTAATCTCCATCAGGGAGAGCGGTATAACCGCTATATTAACTATCCCTTCTGCGAGGATGAACCTTTAAAGAAGGAAATCCAAAAAGCCCATGAGATGGGCCTGCGCTATAAGCTGTATTATACCGTCCGTGAGCTGACCACCCATGCCGCTGAATTCTGGGTCATCCGCAGCCTGGGCAATGAGATTTTGATGCAGGGCCATTCTTTCCGGGTAGCGGAACATTTTATTGACGAGTTTTTCAATCAGGATACTTCTAACCCCAGCACCGGCGGCCCCTGGGTATGCGAACATCTGCCCGAGGGATATGTGCCTGCTTGGCAGACGATTTTTAAGGATAAGGATTATGATTGTTCAGTTGCAACAGTAGGTCTTTCCCGCTGGCACAACTATTATCTGGAAGGGCTGCGCTGGCTGGTAGGAGAGCTGGACGCCGACGGCATTTATCTGGACGGCGTGGGCTATGACCGCCAGATCATGAAGCGTGTGAGAAAGGTCATGAACCACACGAAGAAGGGCTGTCTTGTCGATCTGCATTCCGGCAATAACTTCCATCCTCAGTATGGGCTGTGCAATGTGCTTGGGGAATATATGGAGCTGCTTCCCAGTGTAGATAGCCTGTGGATCGGAGAGGCTTTTGATTATGAAGGGACTTCTCCTGCATACTGGCTCACAGAAGTGACCGGTATCCCCTTTGGCC
>CALWVH010000002.1 GCA_944384915.1 uncultured Clostridia bacterium
GATGGACCCGTCCGTATTTCCGGGAACCGGTACGCCGGAGCCCGGCGGCGTGACCTTTGACCAGCTGCGGAAAGCGGCCACGCTGGTGTGCCAGAAGGCCAACGTGGTGGCCTGCGATATCAACGAATTAAGCCCCCACTATGACCCCAGCGGGATTTCCGCCATGGCGGCGTGTAAAGTGATGCGGGAAATGCTGCTGGCGCTGGAAAAGTAAAGGAAATCATATGGAAAACACCCCCACTCTTTTAACACCCCGGCTGATTCTCCGCCGGTTTACCCCGGAGGACGTGCCTGCCCTCTTTGCCCTTTTGCGGGACGAGGAAGTGAACACCTTTTTGCCGTGGTTTCCGGTGAAAACGCTGGAAGAAGCCCGGCAGCATTTGCAGGAGCGGTACCTATCCCAGTATAGCCGTCCTCAAAGCTATCACTATGCCGTGTGTCTGCGGGAGGAAAACCAGCCCATCGGGTATGTCAATGTCAGCGATAACGAAAGCCGGGATTTGGGTTACGGCCTGCGGAAGGAGTACTGGCATCAGGGCATCATCACCGAGGCTGCCAAAGCCGTGGTGGAGCAGCTTCGCCGGGATGCCGTCCCTTATATCACCGCCACCCACGATGTCAACAACCCTCGAAGTGGAGCGGTGATGCAGAAACTGGGTATGCAGTATCAGTATTCCTACCGGGAACAGGTGCAGCCTAAAAATTTCCTGGTGGTTTTCCGGATGTACCAGCTGAATCTGGACGGAAAAGACCGGGTGTATCGGGCATACTGGGAACAGTACCCTCATTTTATTGAAAGTAATGTGTAAATGGAAAATCAGGGAAGAGAGGTGCAGACGATGGAAAAAGGGATTATCTTATACCGCTCCAAATACGGCGCTACCCGGAAATATGCCCAGTGGCTTTCAGAGATTACCGGGTTTTCCTGCTGTGAAACGGGAAAGACACCCCTGAAACAGGTGCTGGAGTATCATACGGTCATCCTGTGCGGCGGCATTTACGCTTCCGGTATTGCGGGGCTTTCCTTTTTGAAAAAGAATTGGGGAGTCTTAAAAGAAAAGAGACTGGCAGTTTTCTGCGTGGGCGCTTCCCCTTATGAAGAAGCCGCATTTCAGCAGATCCGGGAACATAATTTCCAAGAACAGCTGGCAGCCGTCCCCTGTTTTTACGGGCGGGGCGCTTGGGATGAAAGCGCCATGACTTTCCCTGACCGGACGCTGTGCCGCTTGCTGCAAAAATCTGTGGCAAAAAAAGCTCCGGCGGATTATGAGCCGTGGGAAGCAGCTTTGATGTGCGCTGAGGGGAAAAAATGCGACTGGACTGAAAAGCGCTATTTGGATCCGCTAACGACGTATTTGCAGAAAACGGGAGAATGACCTGTATCGGAGTCCTTTCATTAAAATTTAAGGGGGTATTTGTCAGATGCATCTCGATGGCATGGGACTGCTTGTCCATGATATGCCCGCAATGATTCGTTTTTACAGGGACGTACTGGGATTTGAGATTACAGAAGGTGAAAATGCCGTAAATGTTTATCTCATCAAAGACGGTACGCTCTTTATGCTGTATGAACGCAAAAATTTTGAAAAAATGACAAACAGAAAATATGAGTATCTAAAAGGCCTGAATGGGCATTTTGAAATTGCTTTGTCTGTGGATACCTTTGAGGAAGTGGATGCGGAATATGCCAGAGTAGTTGCACAGGGGGCGCAGCCTGTGCTGGAACCCACAACAGAGCCGTGGGGGCAAAGGACCTGTTATATTGCCGATCCTGAAGGGAACCTGATTGAGATAGGCTCCTTTAATAAACCATTTAACCGCTAATTTTTATTTAGAATAGAAAAACAATACCCGTAAACAGGAGGATTTACTATGGGAAAAGCATTGATTATCGGCTGCGGCGGCGTGGCTTCCGTTGCTATCCACAAGTGCTGCCAGAACAGCGAAGTTTTTGAGGAGATCTGCATCGCCAGCCGTACCAAATCCAAGTGCGACGCGCTGAAAGAAAAGCTGGAAGGCACAACTTCCACTAAGATCACTACCCGCCAGGTAGACGCCGACAACTTTGACGAGCTCTGCACCCTCATCAAGGAGGAAAAACCCGACCTCGTTATGAACATTGCCCTTCCGTATCAGGACCTGACCATTATGGACGCCTGCCTTGCCTGCGGCGTGAACTACCTCGATACCGCCAACTATGAACCCGAAAACCTCGATGATCCCGAATGGAAGGCCGCTTACGAAAAACGCTGCAAAGAAGAAGGATTTTCCGCTTACTTCGACTACAGCTACCAGTGGGCTTACAAGGAAAAATTTGAGAAAGCCGGCCTGACCGCCCTCCTCGGCACCGGTTTTGACCCCGGCGTCACCCAGGTGTTCTGTGCATATGCCCAGAAGCACCTCTTTGACGAAATCCACACCATCGACATTCTCGACTGCAACGGCGGTGACCATGGCTACCCCTTTGCTACCAATTTTAACCCGGAGATCAACCTGCGCGAGGTTTCTGCTCCCGGCTCTTACTGGGAAAACGGCCACTGGGTCGAAATCCCTGCAATGAGCATCAAACGGGAATACAACTTCGACCAGGTCGGCCAGAAGGATATGTACCTGCTGCACCACGAAGAAATTGAATCCCTGGCGAAAAACATTCCCGGCGTGAAGCGGATCCGCTTTTTCATGACCTTCGGTCAGAGCTATCTGACCCACATGAAGTGCTTGGAAAATGTTGGAATGCTCTCCACCACCCCCATCGAATTTGAGGGGCAGCAGATCGTCCCCATTCAATTCCTGAAAGCGCTGCTTCCCGACCCGGCTTCCCTTGGCCCCCGCACCGTCGGCAAGACCAACATCGGCTGCATCTTTACCGGTATCAAGGACGGCAAAGAAAAAACCGCTTACATTTACAATGTCTGCGACCATCAGGAATGCTTCAAAGAGGTTGGTTCTCAGGCTATCAGCTACACCACCGGTGTGCCTGCGATGATTGGCGCTATGATGATGCTGAACGGCAGCTGGCAGAAGCCCGGCGTTTATACAACCGAGGAATTCGATCCCGATCCGTACATGGACGCACTCAACAAATGGGGGCTGCCGTGGCAGATCAACGAAAACCCGGTGCTGGTGGACTAAGATGGAGCGGTTTGTTTCTCCAGGGCTTTCTACCCCCTACTATCTGGTGGATGACAGCCTGCTGATCCACAATCTGGAAATTCTAAAGGACGTGTCGGAAAAAGCGGGATGCAAAATCCTGCTGGCACAAAAGGCCTTTTCCATGTCCGACACCTATCCTCTTTTGAAGCAATATCTGGCGGGCACCACCGCCAGCGGCCTGTATGAAGCCCGGTTGGGCCATGAGGAATTCGGCGGGGAGACCCATGTGTTCTCCCCTGCCTACCGGCCGGAGGAGTTCGACGAAATCCTCCGCTATGCCGACGATATCGTGTTTAATTCGCCCTTGCAGGTGAAAAAGTTTGGCGCCAAGGCAAAGGCTGCGGGGAAATCCATCGGCCTGCGCATCAATCCCGAATGCTCCACCCAAGAGGGTCACGCTATCTATGACCCCTGCGCCCCTGGTTCTCGGCTGGGCACCACCAAGGCCAATTTTGACGAGAGCATCCTGTCCATGCTGGACGGACTGCACCTGCATACCCTGTGCGAGCAGAACTCTGACGATCTGGAAACCACCCTCGCCGCTTTTGAAGAAAAGTTTGGCCAGTATCTCCACGGCCTGAAATGGCTGAACCTGGGCGGCGGCCACCACATCACCCGGCCCGATTATGACCGGGAACGGCTCATTCGCTTGGTGAAGCACCTGCGGGAGACCTACGGAGTGGAAGTCTATCTGGAACCCGGCGAAGCCGTGGTGCTGCGTGCGGGATTCCTGGTGTCTCAGGTGCTGGAAATCGTCCACAACGGCATTGACATTGCCATACTGGACACCTCCGCCGCCTGCCATATGCCGGACGTGTTGGAAATGCCCTACCGTCCACCGGTGAAGGACAGCGAAGAGCCGGGCGAAAAAGCCCACACCTACCGCTTTGCCGGGCCTACCTGTCTGGCGGGGGACGTCATCGGGGATTATTCCTTTGATGACCCCCTAAAAGAGGGAGACTATGTGGTGTTTGAGGACATGGCGCTGTATACCATGGTGAAAAACAACACCTTTAATGGGATGCCCCTGCCGACTATTGTGCGCCGGGATACCGAGGGAAATTTCCGGGTGGTGAAGTCCTTTGGCTATGAGGATTTCCGCTGCCGGCTTTCTTAAAATATAAAAAGGGCGGCCTTCCTTGTGGAGGGCCGTCCTTTTTACATTTTATGCTTTTTGCACCTGCACAAAGCCCACAATGGCTTCGTAAATTTCCGGGGAAAACTGCCGGAGCACGAGGGCGTTTTCCCAGCGATGCAGCGGCGGCTCCTTTTGGAACAGGGTTTTAAAAATTACCGAAGCCGCCAACAGGGAACCCGCGGGGGAAGCGTGGGCGCCGTCGGTAAAATACAGCTCGATGTCCGGGTATTCCTTGCGAAACGATTGCCAGATCTCTCCCACCGGCGCCAGCAGCAGGGCTTGCTCCTGGGCAGTGCGGCGGTAGGCTTCTGTCATTTCCCCTTGGTTTTCGGGGTGGGCTTTTTCAGCCCAGGTCATATACAAAGCAAACCGAGGCGGATGCTCCCCTGCCAGTTCACAAATGCCCTTTGCCCCTTCCGAAAGGGCCTCCTGCCCGGGAAAGGGATGGGCGGCCTGCTGCAAAACGCAGAAATCATAGCCGCCATACCGCAGGTTAAAGGCTGTTTGCTCCTGCTTCTGGTGCCATGCAAAGTCCATCCCGCCCTTGGTGAGCATGGTCACATGGAGCTCCTCTCCAGCTGCGCTGGCAAGTTCCTTAACCATCTGGGGCATATCGTTAAAGTAGGTGTGGCTATTGCCGATAAATAAAACCTTTTTCATATAGACTCCCGCCTTTCTGTACTTCTTTTAGTGTAGCAGGCAGGGCAGAAGGTGTCAATGCTCCTGTTCCAAACATCGCCGGTATAGGAGATCAATGCCAAAAGCTCCCAACGGTGCGGTGATCAAGATGGCCAGCACCGCCACTGTCAGCACCAAGTGGCCGCAGGCCAGACCCGCCGCAATGCCGGTAATAATGGAAACCGGGATTTGCAGCAGGGTGAGAGGGGAGACCTCGCCGCCCTGTTCCAGCCCCATAAAGGCGGTAAAGAACACGATGACGAACACATCGTCCACCGACGCTCCAGCCAGCAACATCTGGGGGATACTCTTTTTGGTACCCCACTTTTCCTCGGTCAGACGCAGCATTTTAGGCACGATCACCGCCGGGGACACTGCCGCCAGTACTGCACCCATGACTGCTGCGTCCAGATAGCTTACCCCCAAAAGAGGCGGGGCCAGCAGCACGATACCCGCCATCTCAAAAGAAGCGGGGACAAAGCAAAGGAGCGCCGCCGGACGCCCTGCCCGCTTGAGGCCCTCTATATCCAGCGAAAGCCCTGCCCGGGTGAGGATAATAATCAAGGCGATCTGCCGCAGGTCAGAGGAAATGTTTAAAATGGAATCGTCCAGCAGGTTGAGGACACAGGGCCCCAGCAGGATGCCGGCTGCCATCATCCCCAAAAGGCCGGGAAGGTGGCATTTGCGGCACACCCACCCCAAAAATAGTCCGGTAAGAAAAATCAGTGCGAGACTTGTCAGCATAAAAACCCTCCTGTAAAAAGCTGCCGAAAACAAAAAATGCCGATAACTCTGCCGGTAAAGCAGAAGTCATCAGCATTAAGCGGTTTCGGTATCAAACCGGGGGAGAACTTCATTCCCCAGTATTCTTGTTTTTTACAGGATACCACAGCCAGTAAAAAATTGCAAGCCCTTTACACCGGCTGCAAATGGCGAGCGGCAAATTCTCCAAACACCTGGCCAATGAGCCGGTGCCCTTCCCGGTTGGGATGAATACCGTCGGCGCACAGAAGCTCTCCGCAATTTTTGGTGGACAGGAAAGGAGTGCGCACGTCCACCAATGGGGCGCGGCATTCCAGCGCTGTACGGGTCAGGGCGTTAGAGTACATCTCCTGATGGCGGTAGATAGTCTGGATATCCCCACCCAGCCAGTGAAGGATAGCCTCCTGATCCAGATCTCGGGAAAACCAGTGAAAATACCGCTGGGCATCGATAGGGGGGAGGCTCATGATAATAGGCAGGATACCGTTTTTCCGCAATCGCTGGATCATCTCCCGACAGCAGCGCATAAACTCCGGCAGAGGAGTATTGGGTAGATGCTCCTGGTCGGGGTGGGCGGCGATCTCCGCCCAGTTATAGTCGCAGTCGTTGCCGCCATATTCCAACACCACGGCATCGCAGGAAAGGCCCTTGTCCAGTGCTCGGGAAAGCTGTTCCAGGCCCTTTGTCACCGTACAGCCAAATTTAGCCCGGTTTACAATGGCCAGGGGATATTCTTCCTCCAGATACTGCCAGCCGCTCTCCTTGGGCACTACATATTTTTGGGTTTGGTCTTCCAATTCAATGCCCTTTAAAATGGAATCCCCATAGATTTGAATCTTTCGCAGCAGTCCCATAGAAAAGTCTCCCTTTGATGAATCATCTAGTTTTTAAAACTATATCTTATGATACACTATTGCATTCTATTTAGTTTTAATAATTTGTAAATATTTTTTTGCCTTTCTGCTTTTCTCCTAGTATTTCCACAACACTTAGTTTTATGTAAACAAAAAAGCCCCCGGGATTTCTCCCGAGGGCTTCGCTTTTCCATTCATTATTTCCGGCTGGCCTGAGCGACTGCCTTTGCTACCGCTTCCGTTACACAGCGGTCAAAGATGCTGGGGATAATATATTCCTCGTTAAGTTCCTCCGGCGCAATGACAGAGGCGATGGCCTGGGCTGCCGCCACCTTCATTTCTGGGGTAATATCCCGAGCGCGAGCTTCCAAAGCGCCCTTAAAAATGCCGGGGAAGGCCAGCACATTGTTGATCTGGTTGGGGAAATCGCTTCTGCCGGTACCCATGACCCGCACGCCTGCCGCTACCGCTTCGTCATACATGATCTCCGGGGTGGGGTTGGCCATGGCAAACACAATGGGGTCTTTGGCCATGGTCTTAATCATCTCCGGCTTGAGGGCGCCTCCCACAGAGACCCCTACAAACACGTCGGCTCCCACCAATGCGTCGGCCAGCGTGCCCCGCAGGCCTTCTGGATTGGTGATACCACAGAGCATCTCTTTGTGATCTGCAATACCCACGCCGCGTTCTTTATAGAGAATACCGTTTTCGTCGCAGGCGACGATATATTTAGCGCCGGCAGACAGCATCATTTTGATAATGGCAGTGCCAGCTGCTCCTGGGCCGTTAAGGACGATCTTTACGTCCTCGATCTTTTTGCCCACCACCTTGAGGGCGTTGAGCAGGGCAGCGGTCACCACAATACCGGTACCGTGCTGGTCATCGTGGAACACGGGAATCGGCAGCTCCTCTTCCAGACGGCGCTCGATCTCAAAGCACCGGGGAGAGGAAATGTCCTCCAAATTAATGCCGCCAAAGCAGGGGGCGATATTCTTTACCGTGCGGATAATCTCTTCCGTATCCTGGGTATCCAGGCAGATAGGCACAGCGTCCACCCCGCCGAACTCCTTAAACAGCACCGCCTTGCCCTCCATTACCGGGATGGCTGCTTCTGCGCCGATATTTCCCAATCCCAGTACTGCGCTGCCGTCAGAAACCACAGCAATGGTACGGCTTTTTAGTGTGTAGGTATATACATCGTCAGGATTGGCGTGGATCTTCCGGCAGGGTTCTGCCACACCGGGGGTATAAGCGGTACTCAGGTCGTCCCGGGTCTCTACCTTTACCCGGCTCACGGTCTCGATCTTCCCCTGATGCTCCCGATGCATTTCCAATGCCAGCTCGTTAAAATTCTTTCCCATTTGGGCGCCCCCTTGTTTCTCTTTAGATAGGATGCCACCAGTATAGCATATTTCCCTATAAAATTCTAGCAGGATACGCTTTTAGCAGAGGGAAGAGGAGAAATTTCTCGAAACTTTGCCCAACGTATAGAAACACGAGGGGATTTGTGATACAATACTGTTGCCGGTCAGGTTAAGCGAATAACCTAGCCGGTTTATCCATACTATTTTTACGGAGGAGATCGATACCATTGCCAAAAAGACAAACCAATGATCTTGGACGGGACCCTGTGGGAAAGCTGCTGGTCCGGCTGGCTCTTCCCGCCATTACCTCCCAGCTTATCAATGCCCTTTACAATATTGTAGACCGAATTTACATTGGTCATATTGAAGGAGAAGGGGATATTGCCCTGACAGGACTAGGCATTACATTCCCCATTATTATGCTGATTTCAGCTTTCAGCGCCCTCATCGGTATGGGAGGAAGCCCTCGCGCTTCCATCTGTATGGGAGAAGGCCGCCAAGATGGAGCGGAAAAGATTCTGGGAAACTGTTTTATCTCCCTGGTGGGAATCTCTGTTGTTCTTACCGCAGTATTTCTGGTTGCCCAGGAACCGCTGCTGATGATGTTCGGCGCCAGTGAACGCACGCTCCCCTATGCCACCGATTATCTCACCATCTATTTGTGCGGTACCATTTTCGTGCAGATGGCATTGGGGCTCAATCCCTTTATTACTATTCAGGGCTATGCCACTACCAGTATGCTCACCGTGGTGATCGGCGCAGTCATTAACATTGTGCTGGACCCTGTATTTATTTTTGGATTCAATATGGGGGTAAAGGGCGCCGCCCTGGCCACCATTCTGGCACAGGCGGTTTCCGCAGTTTGGGTAGTGCTGTTCCTGGTGGGGAAAAAGACCAGGCTGCGTTTACAGCCCCGTTATTTCCGCCTGGAGCGCTCCATTATGCTCTCTGTACTGGCATTAGGCCTTTCCCCGTTTATCATGCAATCCACCGAGAGCGCCGTCAACATTGCCCTCAACTCTTCTTTGCAACGCTATAGCGGCGACCTGGCTGTGGGAGCTATGACCATTTGCAGCAGTGTTATGCAGGTAGTATTTATGCCGTTGCAGGGTCTTGCTCAGGGAGCACAGCCTATCGTCAGCTTTAACTATGGGGCAAACCAGCCCCAGCGGGTGCGAAAAACCTTTAAACTGTTGCTTATCACGGCTCTTACCGCCACCGTGCTGATCTGGTGTTTCGTGCAGTTTTTCCCAGAGCCTTTTGTCGCCCTGTTTAACGACAAACCGGAGCTGACCAGCTTTACCGTGTGGGCCTTGCGTATTTATATGGCCGGTATCTTTATGGTAGGTCTGCAAACTGCCTGCCAGCAAACCTTTGTCGCCCTTGGGCAGGCCAAAATTTCCCTTTTCCTGGCCCTGCTTCGTAAGGTAATCCTCCTTATCCCGCTGGTATTTATCCTGCCCCTGTTTCTTTCCGACAAAGTCTTCGCTGTCTATCTGGCAGAGCCCATTGCAGATATTGTGGCTGCTACCTGTACGGGCACCGTATTTTTCCTGCGCTTCCGGAAGATTCTGGACAGGCGCTCTCAGGAAGTACAGGCCGAGACTTCTCATTCTTAAGAGAATATTTAAAAAAACAAAACATAAAAAACAAAGCAGGAGGTTCCGAGAATCGAAACCTCCTGCTTTGTTAAATAGGAGAATAAAAAGAAAGAAAAGAACAGAACGTGTACTCAAAAGTAAGAATCCGTTTGGTCTACAAAGAAAAACTATTGGCTATCTCAGCAGACAGCCCTACTTGCACAAGAAAACCCGCTATTAAAATCACTTTGAAGGCCAAACTTTTGGGCAAAACAACAAAAAACTATAGCCCCAACCTTTCCCAAGAAAGGTTGTCTATATTATACCTCTAATATTTTTATTTGTAAATAGATTTTGTATAGTTTCTATCCTTTTTTTACAATCACCCCCAAATAAGTATAGAAAAAAATTTTATACCCAAACTGTAAATACAAAAAAGACGAAATAAAGACGAAAACAGGAAATCTAAAAGGATAGGGGAACGGCTTATTATGATTGACAAACACAACAAAATTGGATAGCATAGAAATAAGAGAAAACTAGCAGGCTCTTTCTGCCAATGAGCTTGCAGGCGTACCAGATAAGAAATGCAGGTGATGTTTTGTGAATCTGGCAGAGCTGTTGACCAATCGGAGATTTACCAAAAGACTTTTTCGCAGTGTGTTGGTGATTATTTTGATCGCCATTGCCATTATTTTTGGGCTGTTCAATACAGAAAAGCTGTTAGCTGTACTCAACACGCTGGCGGGAGTATTTTATCCCTTCTTTTTGGGTATTTGCATCGCTTTTGTCTTAAACGTCATCCTTAAAATGTATGAGGAACACGTTTTTGCCTTTCTCAATCGGAAAGACTTTAAGCTGTGGAAACGCTGCCGCCGGATGGTGTGCATCGGACTTACCTACCTTACCGTATTGGCCATTCTCACCGCGGTGATCTTTTTTGTACTGCCGGAATTATATCAATCCCTGCAAAAATTCGTCGGCAATATCCCCGGATATTTGCGGAGCGTGGGGGTTTGGGCGACAAATCAGCTTCAGGAACTGGATATTGACACCTCTCAGATCGATCTACTGAATATCGACTGGCCCTCCGTCATCACCCAGGTCAGCCAGATGGCCTCGGATTTCATGGGGAACTTTTATAACTTTACCATTGCCATTGCTACCTCTGTAGCGTCTGGAATGTTCACTTTTGTAATGAGCATGATTTTTTCGGTTTATATGCTCTCCAAAAAAGAACATCTGCTCCGGGGCGTTCGCCGCATTTTGTATGCTTTTCTACCTGCCCATCGGGTGCGCCGGGTTATTGAGATTGCCGCCATTACCAACCGGATTTTTTCCGGATTTGTTGCCGGTCAGCTCACCGAATCCCTGATACTGGGATGCCTGTGCTATGTGGGTATGAGCATTATCGGCCTGCCATATGCCCTTCTCATCAGCACCATTGTATGCGTGTGCAGCCTTATCCCTCTGCTGGGAGCTTATATCAGCCTGTTTACCGGTGCTTTCATCCTGCTTCTGTCCACTCCCTGGGGCAGCTTCCCCTGGGACAGCCTGTGGTTTGTGGTCTTTCTTCTGGCCTTGCAGCAATTTGAAGGAAATGTTATCTATCCCCGAGTGGTGGGCACCTCCATCGGTCTGCCGGGAATTTGGGTGCTGCTAGCTGTCATCGTTTGCAGCGGTCTCATGGGCATTGGAGGTATTCTTATCGGAATCCCCGCCACCTCGGTACTTTACGCTCTCTTCACCCAGTCGGTGAAAAACCGCCTGGCAGCGCGGCATATCGACCATGCGCAGATCGATGAACCGGTAGATGTAGACGCGATTTTGCAGCGTCCTACAGGGGGGCCTATTACCAATATTAAGGAAAATCGTAAACGCAAGAAAAAGGTACAGCTAGAGAAGCTGTTGGACAAAGCCCACGAGATTACCAATCATTCCTCTAAAGACAAAAAGCATTGAAAAAATCCCTCCGCTAAAATAGCGGAGGGATTTTTGATTTCTATTTAAATTTATGCAAAATCCGCCCACACCGGGGTATGTTCCTCCCGGGTACGCTTCATATCCAGCACCCGCTGGTTACTGCTGCCTCGAAAATTCAGGTCAATATCCCGCTGTGCCAGAATAAAGGGTCCATCCACCAGATAGTCTGCCTGTTCCAGCAGCGCATGAACCTCTGGATTCTCCATAGCCTGGAGCTGCTCCAGCGTCCAGCCGGTATAGACCATCACATCCAAGCCTCGGGAGTGTACCATTTTGGCCAGCTCTACAAGAGGTCCCGGCTGGCAGAAGGGTTCTCCGCCGCTAAAGGTAACACCCCGAAGCAAGGGGTCCTGACAGATTTCCTGAAAAATGGAATCGATATCCCGCAGGGTACCGCCATCAAAATCATGGGACTCCGGGTTATGGCAGCCTGGACAATTGTGGGGACATCCCTGTACAAATACCGCATACCGGAAACCAGGGCCATCCACTACCGATTCCTCGGCAATGCCAAATAGGCGAAGGGTCTGTGTCATCATACCGCCTCCCTCGTATAATAAGTTTGAAAGTTAATAATTCAGATATCAGCAGGCTTAGAGATACCCGTGATACAATAGCTGTAGGACAGCAGGGTCAAGTTCTACCACCTCCAGTTGAGCCGTAAGGCTGCT
>CALWVH010000003.1 GCA_944384915.1 uncultured Clostridia bacterium
TCTCAGAAGGGATGGATTCTGTGGCAGCCCCCTCCGGGACAGCAATTCCTGCAGAAGGCTCTGTTTCAGCTAGGGCTGCTTCTTCCAGTGCATACGCTTGCGTTAACTTAGGTTCGACTTTTTCAATTAGGCGGGAAATTTTTCAGTGCTCCTCCTCCCGCCTACTCCACCAAAATTCTCTCCAACACATGATTCAGTGCTTCCGGATCCGTCACCTTCACAACCCTGTTTTCAAATGCAATATGGACTTCTTTTTGCAATACAGTCGCCACTATATCCGTTTCGCAAAGGACGGATTCCGCACAGGTCATCAGGATGTCCAGCTGATAAAATTCCACAAAATACTGTATGTAAGGAAGCGCATCCATATGATGGGGTACAAAAATCATATCGCAGCAGTAGGACTGCGGGTAATTGGAAAACGCCTTGCTGCGGTACCCTTTTTCCAACAGATACTGCTGAAACCTTTGCATGAGGAAAATAGACCTGGCTCCCTCCCCCTGCCACGCGATCACAGGGATTTCTATTTTTCCCGCTGCGCGACGCAATTTTTGGACAGTTGCCGCATAACTTCCCTCGTCCCAAAGCGGACATCCCGCCTCCCTGCAAATTTGCCGAAGTGCCAGCGGTGCGTTCCCGGCATATAAAACGCCGCGTAGTAGCTGAAGTGAATCGGACAGGGCGGCCGTCACCTGCCCCATGTCAACCGAGTCCTTCGGAAAGATTGCGCAAAAATACGGATGATCGGGGAGTTTCTTCTCCATCGGACTTAACGAAAAACTCAATATTTCTTTTGGGAACGCCGGGGTTCCAATACAAACTGCCGTGTCGAGAAAATCTGGCAGCGCCCTTATCCGCATATAGGGCGTATGCGCCAACTTTTGCAATATTTTTCCCAGTGGCAGCTGACCAAACTGTTCCATCAGGTGAAAAATCTGTGCTGTGAGGACAGGGGCAGCGTGACTGTTTTGCGAGATGATGCTTTCTATATGCGCCTCGCCGAGAGGAAAATGATGCCTGCTGGATGCGCAAAAATCTGCGCACAAAAAGCTATCTGAGTTGGCATAGAATTGCTGGTTCTCCAATCCGCTGTCCTTTTGTACAGAAATGACTCCGGTATAATCGGTCAGAATGGAAAAGTTCTCATCATTTGAAAAGGCAGCGATGATGGCACATTTTTGACAAAGCAGCCGGGCAATCACCGGCTGGAACAGCTTTTGATCTTCCATACAAGTGCTTCCAATGCTGAGATTGATGATGGGAACCGCATGATTAGCGCACCATTCCAGCGCGGCCTTGACTTGCCGGGGGGTACCGCGTTTGGTGTACGGATTCAATACCTGGATGCTCACCAGCGGCGTTTGTGGGGCATATAGGCGGATAATTGCAGCGCACAAGGTGCCATGCGTTTTTTTTCGATCGGTTGGGGGAGAGATTTCTTTGACGTTCCCATTTTCCTCCACCTTCAAAAAAGCGGAGATGTTGTCCAGAAACGGATATGCGTTCGGATGAATCCCATCATCGATCACCGCGACTACATTCCTCCCCATCAGAACAGCTCCCCCGGATTCACCCACTCTACTGCCTCTCCATCTGCGAATGGGACAGTAAAGCTGCGTATCAGGTTTTCATGGTGCCCCAAGGTGGGACCGCTGACCTGCACCTTGCCCTGCCGTCCCTCCTCCAGGACATTAACCTCAATGGACTGGGCATAGTATTCCATCTCAAACGGTCCCCGCCGTTCGCGTACCCGGTACAGCAAGGCGTCGGAGGTGTCATTGGGGTTGGGGAAAATGCACTCCTCCGGCACCCAATACTGAAGCTCATCCTCCGGTGTAACGGTAGAGATAAAACGGTACGTTTCCACCTGTGGCAGCAATGCAAAGTAGATGCGGTTGGACAGGAAGGAGCAGACCGCCAGCAATACCAACAAAATGCCGCCAATCCAAAGCACGGCTTTCTTTTTGAGCGTCACAGAAATCCCCTCCTCAATGAATCTGGGACAGGGCGATCCCATCTGCCAAATCCTCGTCATAGTAGAAAAAGAGCAGCAGCACCGGGATGGCCGCCAGTACACCGCAGGTACACAGCACCCCCACATTCCCCTGGTTCATCTGGGAAAGGAAGACCGACAGCGGATACTCATATGGGTCGTTCAGATACACCAGCGGCTGCTCCACCATGTTCCAGGCATCGATAAAGGTGAGCAGCACCAATGAGGCGAGCCCCGACCGGCTGCGGGGAATCAAGATGGAGAAAAGCACCCGGAAACTGCCCGCCCCATCCAGCCGTGCAGCTTCCAGAAATTCGTTTGGGCAGGTGTCAAAGACCTGACGCATGAGGAATACGCCGAAGGGCGAAAAGATTGCCGGGAGCACCAGCGCAAACCAGCTCCCCACAAGCCCCATTCTGTCCAGAATCATGTAGTTTGACACCAGCGTGACCTGATACGGCATCATCATCACAATGATGACCAGGAAAAACAGCACGTCCTTCCCCGGGAACCGGAACCGGGAAAACCCAAACCCCGCCAGGCAGGAAACCGCTGTCTGCCCTGCCACAATCGCGACACACAGAATGAGCGAATTCCAGAACTTCTTCAGGTAATGGGGCCGCCGCAGGAGCACCTCCCAGTACCCCTGCAAGCTGAGTCTGGACGGGATAAGGGCGTACGCACTCCCATCGGAAAAGGAGTTGACAATGGTGTAAAGCAGCGGCATCAGCGCGAAAAATGCCAGGGATATGAGGAATGCCAGCCGCAGTTTTGGGTATTTCTGGTATTTCACAACAATCTCTCCCTACAAAATGACCTCGGTTTTTCGTTTCAGCTGGAACAGCAGTAGCACCATCGCGAAAATCACGGCAAAGGTCAGCAGCGCCGCCACTGACAGGCGGTTGTAGCTGAGGTTCTGGAAGTTGTTGTTGAGGAAATGTTGGAGCATATAGATGCTTTCATGTGGGAAATTCCCGCCCAGCAGGTACGCCTCCCGGAATGACTTGAAAGAATTGATAATCGAGATGATGAAGATAAAGAAAAAACTGGGGATCAGCAAGGGAATGGTGATAGATCGGGTGATCTGCCAGGAGGATGCCCCCTCCACAGCCGCTGCCTCCCGGTAATCCCGAGGGATAGCGTTCAGACCGGCCAGAAACAAGATCAGGTTGTACCCGCAGTTTTTCCAGATGTACAGCCCAATCAGGATGGAAAAAGCGTGCGGGGAATGGAGCCATTCCTGTATGGGGAGGTGTAGCCATTGGAACAGCTGGTTCAGTATTCCGCTTTCGGCAAAAAATGCCTGAATGACCACGACAGTGGAGGCCGCGGGGATGACCAGCGGGTAGAGGAAGACCGACCGGAAGAACCCTGCCCCCCGGAACTTTTCCGCCAGCAGCAGCGCAATCCCAAAGGAGAGGGCCATCAGCAACGGCACGCCAATGAGAATGAACCGGAAGGTATTTCCCACCGCCAGCCGGAAAGCCGCGCTTTGGAAAATATCCTGATAATTTTCAAGCCCTACAAAGTAGAGACCTCCGGGACCCTTTGTGAAGGTGTACCGGATGCTCCACACAAAAGGGATGAGATAGAAAAGCGCAAAACCCGCCAGAAACGGCAGGACAAAAGCCGCGCCCGTCAGGGCGCTTTTTGTATGCAGTTTCATGTGCTCACCTCATTCTTTGAAATTTTGAGCCTGATATTGGTATAGCTGGGTGAAATATCCATCTGCCTTTTGCAGCAGTTCCCGCTTGCTCCCCTGTTCCACAATGCGCCCATCATGGAGCACGACAATTTGGTCTGCGAGCTGAATGTTCGACAGGCGGTGAGAAATGAGAATGGCGCATTTATCGCAGCATACTTCCTCCAGATATTGAAAAATCTGATGCTCTGTTTCCGGATCCAGAGAGGAGGAGGGCTCATCCAGCAGGAAGCAGGAAGCTGCCTGCGACAATGTTCGGATGATTGCCAGTTTTTGATGCTGCCCCGCTGACAGTTCGATTCCTTTATCGGAAAACATCCGGGTCAAATATGTGTTGATACTGCCACCTGCCTGCTGCATAATGTCTGCCGCATTGCATCTTTGAAACAACTGCTCAATCATTTGGATGGTTTCCGGTGTCTGCGGTCGATTCAGCAGGATATTTTCCAACAATGTAAAGGCAAAATTAGCGGAGTTTTGAAAATAGATGCCAAAACACTGATGGAGAGCTTCTAAATCATATTCCTGAATCCTGAGCCCATTGATTAAGATTTCGCCGTCTGAAACATCATACAGGCGAAGCAATAGTTTCAACAGGGTTGATTTTCCCGCTCCATTCTTGCCGACCAGCACAATTTTTTGAGGGGTTGTAATAGAGAAGGAAACATCCTGTAAGATGGACCAGTCTGTGTCCGGGTAATGAAACCAGACGTGCCGGAATTCTATTGTTTCAATCTTTTCAATTTTGCATGAGCCGGATTGTATGGTATATCGGATGTATTGGTCAAAACTCCGCAGGTTTTCAATTTTTAATTTATTGGCATAGATGGTAGAGAGATTGGCGATGACAAGCATGGTACTGGACAGAATCTGTCCCATCATTCCGGTGTAAAAGGAATAGTCCCCCAATGTCAGGTCTCCCCGCAAAGTGCTGCCTGCAATTTGCAGGGAAAACACGCATATCGCAGCCTCGGGCAGGACGGAGAGCGCAAACACAAGTATCGCCTGATGAAATGATAATTTCCGCTTGGTTTGAATAATGGTATCCCACAACGCCATGTAGCGTTTCTTGATAAAGCCCTTCAAATCCCAACAGCGGACTTCCTGGGCATATTCTTTGCTGGAACCGAGAAAGAATAGGTAATCCTTTCTTCGTTGGTTGTTCATCTGCTGCAGATCGTCAAGATAGAGTTTTCGCGTATAGTACTGATTTGCAATTGTGGATGGGATGACCAGGAGGGTGATGCACACCGCATAAAAAATGTTGGCCTGTGACAGAACCACAAAGGAGCTAATCAGTGAAAAAAACGCGCTGACAAAATCCAGTGTGCTCCATAAAATATTTGACAGGGAAAAAGAGTCGCTTCGAGCAGCGCTGAATTTATCATAAAACTGTTCGTTGTCGTAAAGGGATAGGTCAGAGGACATGGCCTTGTCCAAAATGGAAAGAGTGACCGCGTTTTGAATGGTGCTGTTTTGAATTGTGGCAGCGTGAGATGCAAGCCGCTGCATCAGACTCCTCATTGTTCCCAGCAAAAAGCTAAAACAAAGCAGAAGGGAAATCTGCAGCAATCCATCCGAAACAGGGGCGTTTGTTACAGTCAATCGGTCTAGTATCATTTTCACGAGATAGGTTGCTGCAATGGAAAAAACAGGCAGCAAGAAATTCCCGATCAATCGGATCAGCGTATATCCCCTGGAAGATTTCCAGGCAAGCTTTAGGCAATACCAGACAGATGTCCACAAAGATTGGAGGTTTTGCAGCATGATTTCCCTTTCTGCTTTATTGAGCCGATTTAAGAGTTCTTATTTCCCTCAGACGCTTTTCCATCACTAATTTCCATTGCTGACTGTGTAAGACCGTAATAAACATGTTCACTGGTGATTTGTTGGGTAGGATAAGCAGGAAAGCTGTATGCTGAATTACATCCACATTTGCAAATGTATAATGCAGACAACACCGCCATTTGTTCGCGTTAAGTTATGGGTTTCTTTGTCTGTGCTTTCATTTTGCCGCTTCCTTTCTGTTGGTTACCGGTAAGTAATGCGCGACAATATTTACAATACTATCAATGGTGTTGAATTGATAGTTTGTAACGAATTTGGGTGAGATTTTGATCTGGAAAACATTTTCAACCTCTAAAAACAGGTAGGTCAAATGAATTCCATCAAATCCCCACTGTTCTCCGGTGAGAGGCAGAGACCGTCCGTTCTGCCATAATTTCTTCAACCTTTCTTCCTGAGGAATCATTTTTTGCATAACGCCATATAAAATCGTCCTGATCTCATTCACATCCATAAATTCAAACCTTTCTGCTAAATGAATCATTTATTCCGACAAATTTTTCTCCACCTCCGCCACAGCCTCTGTCAGCGTTTCCTCATAAGGAGCGCCCTCATAGAGATAGGGGAACATGGCGGAAATAAAACCAGACCGGTCGAGAAAATACGCGCCGTCGACCTCCTCGGTATAGCCCATATATTCTGCCATCGCAGATTCCGGAATGGTATCCACGCTGGTAAAATCCTCATGGTAACTCTGGATGAAATCATACCCCTCCGCATGCCTGCGGTAATAGTCCCAGTTTGCCTCGTTCAAGACGGAGAGGTCTGTCTGATTTCCCACACATTCCGTATGCAGGCTGGGGCTGAGCAGAATCTTGAGGAAATTGTAGGCATTTTGCAGGTTTGGGCTGTTGGCGCGGACTGCAACTGCGTCCAGCACCCGCGCGTTGATGCCGCCCTCCAAATTCCGAATCGGGACCATCACGCCAGTGTCGACCGTATCCAGCACCGCATAATTCAGCATAAAACCGTTTTTCAGGCCATAGCTGAAGGGATACTCGAACAACGCGTGACCATCCCAGATGGAAGCGGCCGCATACAGGTCGTACAGGTTGTAATCGCCGAGATCCTCCGCAAAGTTATCTCTGCACCATGCCAGACCCTCGGCAAGGCCCGGTGCAGTGGGGTCGATGAGCAGATTGTCGTAGTCTATGTACGAAATCCCGGCAATCTGAGGGAACCATTTCATCGTCCAGGATTGGCGGAAAACGGCGCGGGTCTGGTTAGGATCGTCCATAATTTTCTGCGTTTCTTCCATAAAGCCGTAAAAATCGCCGCAGTTTCCGACATCAAAACCGGTTTCGTCAATCGCTTTTTGTGTGGTAATCAGCACGGGGATGCTATAGGTTAGCGGAATCACATACCGCTTCCCTTCCCAGACGCCGGCTTCCATAACAGCGGTATTGTACGGTTCCCAGTCAAAAGCGTCCGCGTCAAAATACGGCTGCATATCTGCAAAAATATCCTGCCGCATCATTTTTTCCACATTCCAAAAGGAATCGTTGACCACAAAGAGGTCCGGACCTTTTCCGCCCATAATTTCGCTGGCAAGCTTTGTATAGTAAGCTTGGCTGCTCTCGATATCCGGGTTGGATTCCGAGGTGATTTGAACCGTAACATCCGGATACAGTTCCTGGTACTGTTTCAGCGCAGCCTGAAAGCGGAAATCTGTACTGGACGTGCTGCAAATCTCAAGGGTTTCGTTTGTCTGCCTGACTTCTTGGAGCTGGCAGCTGCAAAGGACTGCCCCACACAATACGATGACCGCAATTGCGCAACAAAATTTTCTCATGAGGATCCCCCTTTATATATTATATATCAATAAAAATAAATTTTAGCGGCAGCGAGTGGCTTTTACATTCGTTGCCGCTGGTTTATTGCCAGTATATCGGTTAGTTACTTTAGTTTATCCAAACGAACGATTTGAACCTTCCACGCTACTTACCGACATGGTATGCCCATCATCGGATTGATCATACGCTATTTGATGGGTAGGATACGTAGGACAGTTGCAGACTTCATGACATCCGCAGTAGCAACTGCAGATATCAGTAGCCAAAGCAAGCATAGTCTCCCTTAAACTTGCTGGCTTTTTGTACAGTTTTCTTACGAAACCTCTCCTTACTTGATTTTGATATTACTGGCAATAAAGACTATAGTATGATCCATTAACGAATTATAAATTGTTATAATCTGTTAATGACCCTATGATGTGATTATATAACTCATCCTTTTCCTCTTCACAAATGGCGCAAAAAGCAGCGCGTTCTGTTTTCAATTTCTGCGCCTGTTGGAATGCCTGTTCAGCAGGTAGGTAAAAGGTTTCCATTTTGTTTTTCTGTCTGGATTGCTCGGAATGGAGCACCCGGTTCGAGATGTGGGTACTGTCCATCCCGATTCCAAACCGATTTTCCAGTTCCTGGCTGATGACCTGCAAATACGTCGGAGTTGCCTCGTGATACAATGTGCAGACCACCGCATAATCTGGCCGAATCGCCTGTGTGAACAGATAGATCAGCACACCGCTTTCATTAAAAAATAGATTGCCGTTTGCAATCGCAGCTCCGGGAAAATTCACTAGGATAACATCCGGTCGTTCCTCTGCTTCAATAAAGCGGAAATATTGAAGATACATCTGCAAAAGCAGCGGGACATCTTTGAGCGTACTATTCCCATAGAAGGTTTCGAGAAAAAGGGAAGCACCATGCAACCCCAAAAAGTTATATTCCGGACGGCCGCCCAGTGTACTGACGCGGTATCCGTCCTTTTGGAAACGCTGCGTAAGCGCCAGCGTAACCTCAAAGCTGTCCGCTTCCCCGGTAAGATTGTGAACGAGGACTACTGGAATAGAGGGCTTGTAATTCCCATAATAGTTTTCTGTCCTCCACCTGAATTTTTCCTGGAAGCCGTAACAAAATTCAACCTGATGATTTCTGCACAACCTGCTGAGTTCCCGCGTTTGTTTTTGCGTGAGCTTCATTCCGCACCAAATGTCCTTACCCATTTCTGCAGCACGCTTCATCAATGCACAGGCATCTGAAAATACAGGATCGTCCGGCTTGCCATAGGGAACTAGCAAAACATCGCAATTTGTCATTGCCTTTTGCACATCAGAACTGACCATCATCCCGCTGTCCGAACGATTGACCGAAACGCTTGCATCCCGACCGCTGAACCCGGTTCCCAGCGGGGAGAGCACTTCTACAATCTGATAATCCGGGCAAAATATGGGAAGATACTGCAAAAGTGGAAAACTATCACTGGTAAAGGGGTACAGCGCGACCCTTTTCATCATATATCCTCCTCAAATAATCACAGACTGGTTATATATTTCCGCAGCCTCTTGAATCAACGCTTTGCGCCGAAGGGTACGAAAGGCGGCCAATCTAGATTTTTGGCAATACTTCAGCCGTTCTGAAGCAGAAAGTACTCCATTAGCGTCTGCGTATTTTGCACAAAGTGTGCAATGGAAGAAAGCCCAGCAATCTTTGCACTGTTCAGAGGTCAGTTGTGCAACATTCAACAACGCGTATGTTTTTTCAAATTGCACGCCGGTTTCAATATTTCCAATAATCATGGGGTCTGACACTTCACTTACCCGTTCACAGATTACAAAATCTCCATCTACTGTCACCATGAGACGCATCTCGCCTGGGACGCAGGGACCTCCAGGTGATTCTGTGTCAGACAATCCATCCCGTTCGGTCATATCATCTAAGGCTTTCCGAACAGCGCTTGGCTGGGCACTGAAAATAGGGGAGCACAGATGGTTGGGGAATCGGTTTAACACATACAAAAAGGTGAGAAAGTCGTGATAGTACTGTTTACTGAAAAACTGTTCCTGGTAGGTGTTTTTCTCTACAGCACCAACATCATCGATGGTAGCAGCAGAGATATTCATCTTCTTCAGGAACGGATAATCCGTAAACAACTGATTGATCTGATCAAAGTCATTGCTGGGATCCATGACCATATTGACCGTAGTTTGTTTGAAAAAGTCAGGATAGTTCTGGTAAATATATTGCAGTTTATCGATGATCGCCTCAAATGTGCCTTTGCCATTGGCGGCAAACACTCGATGCTTGTCATTGATTTCTTTGGGACCATCCAGACTGATTACAAGAGACACATCGTTTTCTATGAAAAACCGGATAATATGATCATTTATCAGAACCGAATTTGTGGTGATGGTGTAATGAATGGTTTTTCCTGCCATTTCCGTTTTCACGAAATTGATAATTTCCTCAATCATCGGAAATTCCAGCAACGGCTCACCGCCATAAAAACCGATATACACTTCCGGGATATCAATCGAATGCTCCCGCAAATACAAAATTGCCTTTTTTGCCAAATCCAACGGCATCCTTTTGTTGGAGTGATTCCGCTGTCCGCCGTCATTACAAGTATAGTGGCAATAGGAACAGCGGAAATTGCAGTTTTGCGTAAGCTGCAAGGTCACCTTCTGCATCCGGCGATCCAGTAAAGTACTCAGATAATGTGTGTAGGTGTGTTCAATTTTCTGAATATGCCGACTGGACAGATATCCTTCTTCCTTCAATCTGCGGATCTCTTCCGGCTCATTTTCAAAGTCATCCAGGGAAAACTGCCCCTGTTTTACTTTTTGCAATATTTCATAGGTTGGCCGGGTAATCGCTACAATTCGATTTCGTCCAGTGCTGTAGAGATAGTCGTGGTTAATCGTTTGAAAGAGCTGAAATAGGTAGTCTGTACTGCTCATTTCTGCACCTCACAAATTAAAAAAGTTTGGGGGATCACACTATATTTCACAGAATAAAAATCTGTCCTTCAAAGAAAAGTTGCTTTTATAACTGCCCCATTGGAATCATTTTCTCATACCTCTCTACTTAATCAGCGTAAAAGCAGAGAAAAAGTGTAACGAAAATATCGAAATATCTATGGTTTTATGATATCATATCAATATATATTTGTCAATAAAAATATTGTTGATTTTAAAAAATATTTGTGTTATAATACAGTCAACAGATTCGAATTTGTTGTAATCAAAAGAGGGAAAAAGTGGCGAAAAAAGAAACTCCCGAAAAAAGAAGCGGGACGCCTGCCAGCATGAAAGAATCTTTGAAAAAAGCCACGACAGAAATGCTCGTGCTTTTCATGCTGCGGCAGCGTCCTATGTATACTTATGAAATGATGCAGGCCATCGAAAAAATGAGCGAAGGGGTTTTGACCTTCAATACCCTTTATCTGGCCATTTACCGTCTGCAAAACAACGGGTATATCCAGGAAGCGGATAAAGTGTTGTCTCCGGACAACCGAGTGCGGGTATACTTTTCTGTCACTGAAGAGGGAAACCGATATTTTGAGGATATTAAGAATGAATATCAGCTCATCACATCGGTAATTGACGGAATTTTATCCCAAGACGGAAAAATGTGGGAAGTGGAGGACATCTAAGGATGTTTCGTAAAGAATTCAAGCGATATTGGAAAGAAGTGGAGCGCCGTCTTGCCTGTTCCCGCGCTTTCCGCAAGAAATTTTACCGGCAGACGATGAAGGCGGCCAGTCAGTTTTTGGGGGAACAGCCGGAAGCAAGCTTTGAACAGGTAAAAGAATATCTGGGTTCGCCACAGGACCTTGCACAGAATTATTTGGAAACAGTGTCGATTTCTGAGATTCAACAATATCAGAAAAATCGCAAAATTGGAAAATTGCTGTTGATTTCTTTCACAGCTTTAATTGTTATTGTCATCGGTTGCGGGATATATTATCAGTCAAAGCGCCCAGCCGAACTCATTTATGTCGATACGGTTATTATAGATGAAGGAGACATCAGCGTTCCAGAGAGCTCATTTGCAGAGGAGTAATGACTATGAAAATGAAAAGATTCTTGGCATTATTGATGGGCAGTATGATTGCTATTGGAGGTGCTTTTCCATGCTATGCAATAGATGCAAAGGAAGAGACTACCACAATCTTTTACCAACTTGAAAATGGCGTTACTGTAGAGGAAACAATTTGGGAAACGAATATTTCTACTTTTGCATCAGAAAGACAAAAACGAGGAACAGCGCGTAAAACTTATCGGATAGGTTCAGACATCATTGCAGTGGTGTCATTAACTGCCACTTTCTGGTATGATGGCTCAGATTCTGGTGTTGTCAGCACAGATTCCTCCCATACAGTTTACGATGATTGGTCCTATAGAAATGAATCCATGTGGGATAGTGGAGATACGGCTTATCTATCTGCTGTGCTTACTAATCCCGATATTGAAGACGTCGATGTTGATTTATCTCTTTCTTGTTCTCCCTCGGGTCAGCTTTCTTAACATGCTCTTTCCAAAGCAGTTATGCCATTTCTAGAAGACAGC
>CALWVH010000004.1 GCA_944384915.1 uncultured Clostridia bacterium
CCGTGGAAATTGGGAAGAACAACAGGATAGAACAGACCCCAATTCACGATTTGAACTTGCCCGCAAACCCGTATGGTTACTGGCTTTTCGGCAGTTTGGACTTCCAAAGTGGAAACATGATTTCGAGACCAGCTCCTTCGGCCACTCGGACAACTCTCCATATTAAATTTTTCAAGCACCGTTCTCAGCAGCAAAAGAAAAATGCGAGAATTGGATGCAAGATAACGAGTAAAATAGGGGATTAAAACCCTGAGAAATCCCCGGTGTATCGCCATTTTTGGCGGACAAAAGAGCCAAAGGAGCGCAATCTTTCGAGTGCTGCACCTTCGACCACTCGGACAACTCTCCATATGTTAAGCCTGAAATTCTGAAAAACACTGAGGACAGAACAACAGGGCAGAACAGCAAAATATTCACTTTTTTGAACTGAGACAAACCCGCATGACTGCTGGATTTTCGGGTGGACAAAACGAACAGTCTAATCGACCATTTCGAGTCGAGCTCGTTATGACCGCTTCGATACGTCTCCATTTAGAAAATATTCAGTTTTTGGCGCAGATAACATGATTTCGAGTGATGCACCTTCGACCTCTCGGACAACTCTCCGTATTAAATTTTTCAAACATCATAGATGTCTAAACAACTATCTATTGTTGCTCTCTAAAGTGTCCAGAGAGCAACAATAATAATGATACTTGTCTAAGGAGAAAAAGTCAAGAGGTTGCCGTCATAAAAGCCATAGTTTTCTAAAATAATCAGGGAATCATGTTACCAGCTGCCTGATACAGGCCATACCATTCCTCACGGGTAAGAGGAATATCAGAACCGGCACAGCCTTCCAATACTCTGGAAGCCTTTGTGGTGCCTAGTATCACTTGCATATTGGCAGGGTGACGGGTCAACCAGGCTACAGCAATGCCGGTAGGAGTTACGCTGTATTTTTCTGCTAGTTCCTCACATTTATGGTTCAAGTCCGGATACTTTTCCATATCGCCCAAGAAGGGACCCTCAAAAAAGCCTTTCTGGAAGGGAGACCAGGCCTGAATAGTGATGTTGTTTAAACGGCAGTATTCCAGAGTGCTGCCAGTGCGGTCGATGCTCTGGTCAATGAACATATTTACTGCCATGCCGGAATCTACCAACGGGGTATGGGCCACGCTTACCTGCATTTGATTGAACAGTAACTTTTGTCCAAAAGCTCGCTGTAAAAGTTCGATCTGGGCAGGATTATGGTTAGAAACGCCAAAATACCGCACCTTTCCCGCATCAAACAAAATTTGTAGCGCTTCGGCGGTCTCTTCCGGTTCCATGAGGGCATCGGGACGGTGAAGCAGCAGAATATCCAGATATTCGGTGTGTAGGCGCTGCAAAATACCATCCACCGATTTCAGAATATGTTCTTTCGAAAAATCATAGTACCCGGGGCGGATACCGCATTTGCTTTGCAGAATCATTTTTTCTCGAAGGTCTGCGTTCATATGCAGAGCGCGAGCAAAAAGCGATTCACATTCGCCGCCTCAGTAAATATCTGCATGGTCAAATAAATTGATACCGGCTTCCATAGCGGTACGGACGTGTTTTTCCACTCCAACTTCGTCCAGATTGTTGATGCGCATACAACCAAGAACAATATTAGAGACTCGAAGTTTGCCGTTATCCAATTCCAAATATTTCATGGCCATTTTCCTTCCTAAAAAATCTTTTCCTTTATGGTATCACGCCAAACGACGGGTGTCATCTATTTTAAGAGAATTTTTTCGATTTTTTTGCTTTTCCATTTTAAAAATCGACATAATAAATAGAAAACCCTGAACAAATGGCAAATATAAACAAAGATATAAATCAACTTGGAATTGAAAAGTTAATTTTGACAAATACTTTAAAAGCGGGTATAATAAAACTTACAGCACTTTTGTGTGAAACTGTGGAAAAGTACTATCCGAGTTTTTAGGTGCTGATAAGACAGGTGGTGAATGCAAATGGCAGAATCGACCATTCAGGCGGTGTTGCAAGCAGAAAGCGATGCACTGCAATGGGAGACCGAAGCTAAGGAAAAAGCTGCGGCCATGACAGAACAGGCCAAACAAGAAGCAAAAATTCTTTTAGAAACGACGGAGGAACAAGCTAAAGCAGAAAAAGAACAGCAGCTTCAGAAAGCAAAAAGCGATGCAGAAGAGACTGCCCGAATGTTAGAACACCAAGCTCAGAAAGAGGCTCAGGTGTTGAATGAACAGGCACAGGCGAGACAGAAAGAAGCTGTCCGGGAGATTCTGCGTGCGATTTTGGCGTGATGCTGCTGTTTTTTGCTATTCTAGTATAAAAGGAGGGAGACTATGGCTGTATTGCCCATGCGCCGCATTTCTATTTATGGGCTGAAATCTCAGCGAAAGGGTGTGCTGGAATTGCTCCAGCGTCGCGGCGCAGTGGAAATCATTCAAGAGACGTTAAAAGACGAGGCTCTTTCCACCATGGATACCCAAGCAGCGCGCAATCAGTTTACAACAACCCAATCAACAGCAAAACGGGCGTTGGAAATTCTGGATGTTCATTGTCCTGTGAAAAAATCGCCGCTGGCTATGTTGGAAGGACGCAAGCCTATTTCACTGGAAATGTATAACGATGGTTTGCAACGGGTGAAGGAGATTAGCGCCGCAGCTTCCCGTATCGTTCAGTTGGAACGGGATAGAGAGGATTGTAAAGCGGAGATTCTTCGTTTGCAAACGCAATTGGAGGCGTTGACCCCTTGGTTAAGTTTAGACATCTCCATGCGTATGAAAGGAACCCGATCCACCTCTGTATTTATCGGCACATTTCCACAGGCGTATACTCGGGAACAAATTTTAGCTGCTTTGGCTCAAAAGTTGCCGGAGGTACACGCCATTGAGGTGGAGGTACTCAGTACCCTTTCCCAGCAGACCTGTGTATTTTTGGTGTGCCTCAGTGAGGAGAGCGCTGCTGTGGAGACCGCCCTGCGTTCCATGGGGTTTGCATGGCCCCAGAACCCCAGCAAAAAGCCCCCATCGCAGCGGGCAGAACAGTTAAGGGGTTGGATCAAGGAGCAGGAGAAAAAACACGACCAAATTTTGCAGGAACTGAAAACCTATGGGGACCGTCGCGACGATTTGTGTTTTCTCTACGATTACTATGCTATGCGTATTGAGAAATACGAGGTGTTGTCCCTTCTTCGCCAGAGTCGCCGGACATTTATTATTACGGGTTATCTGCCCGCCAAAAATGTTCCCGCACTGGAAAAGGAACTAACAGAAACCTTTACCGTATTTGTGGAGACCGAAGAGCCAGGGGAGGACGAGGAAGTTCCAGTAGCGTTGGAAAACAACGGCTTTGCCGCTCCTATGGAACCGGTCCTGGAGGGCTACAGTCTTCCCAAACGAGGAGAAGTGGACCCCTGTACCCCCATGGCGTGCTTTTACTATGTGTTGTTCGGCCTTATGCTCTCCGATGCAGCCTATGGATTGATTATGGTAATTGGATGTGCCATTGCGCTGCTGAAATTTAAAAATATGGAGAGCGGGCTGAAAAAGTCCCTTAAAATGTTTATGTACTCCGGTATCTCCACCACCTTCTGGGGAATCCTCTTCGGAAGCTGGTTCGGCGATGCAGTCACAGTGATCTCCAAAACCTTTTTTGGTACAGAGGTCACCATCCCGGCTTTGTGGTTCGTGCCGCTGAATGAGCCCATGCGGCTGCTGGTATTCTCGTTCTTGCTGGGCATCATTCATCTCTTTGCCGGCTTGGGCGTACAGTTTTACCAGTGTGTTAAAGCGGGGCGATGGAAGGACGCCATTTATGATGTGGTGTTCTGGTACCTGCTGGTAGGCGGCGGTATCGTTTACCTGCTTACCATGGAGATGACTACCGAAATGCTGGGGCTGGGCTTTACCCTGCCGAAGCCGGTAGGCACTATTTCCGCCATTTGCGCTGGCATCGGTGCAGTAGGCGTGCTCTTTACTGCCGGACGAGAATCTAAAAATCCAGGAAAGAGATTTTTAAAGGGAATCTACGGATTGTATAATGTTTCCGGCTATCTCAGTGATATTCTTTCCTATTCCCGACTGCTGGCTCTGGGCCTTGCCACCGGCGTCATCGCTTCGGTATTTAACCAGATGGGCGCTATGGTGGGCGACGGCGTGGTAGGTGCTATCGTGTTTACACTGGTGTTCCTCATCGGTCACACGCTGAATATCGGCATCAACGTGCTGGGTGCATATGTCCACACCAACCGTTTGCAGTATGTGGAATTCTTCGGCAAGTTCTATGAGGGCGGAGGAAAAAAATTCAACCCCTTTGCCGCCCATACCAAATATTATAAAATCAGGGAGGAAAACAAACCATGACCTTCACAGACCTTTTGAACACTCTTGGCGTTCCCATGGCTCTTTTAGGAGCCGTCCTGGCAGCTCTTATGGCCGGTATCGGCTCTGCAATCGGTGTCGGTATGGCGGGTGAAGCCGCCGCAGGCGCCCTCACCGAAGACCCCAGCAAGTTTGGTAAAGTGTTGATTTTGCAGCTGCTCCCCGGTACCCAGGGCATTTATGGCCTGCTTATTGCCTTCCTTACCCTTTCTAACATCGGTATTCTGGGTGGCAGTGCCGACATCAGCTTTGCAAAAGGAATGCTGTATTTCTTTGCCTGCGTGCCCATGGGCTTTGTAGGCCTGTGGTCCGCTAAGCGCCAGGCACGGGCTTCTGTTGCCAGTATCAACCTTATTAGCCGTAAGCCTGACCAGTTTGGTAAATCCATTATCCTGCCCGCTATGGTAGAGACCTACGCGGTGCTGGCTCTGCTGGTTTCTCTGCTGGCAGTTGCTAACATTGGCAAACTCCCCCTGTAAGGTTGGGGTACTCTTAAATTCAGCAAGGAGGTGCTGTCTGTGACAGGCCTTGACACTATATTGGAATCCATACGCAAGGATGGGCGGGAAAACGCTGACTCTATTTTGGTAAAAGCTAGGGAGGAAGCGGCTATTATTAAGGCCCATGGAGAAGAAAAAGCGCAGCTTCGCCGGGAGGAGATCTTGCGAGATGCGCCTCAGCAGGCACAGGACGCTGCTGATCGGGTGCTGTCTTCGGCACACCGGGAGCAGAGGCGGATCTTGCTTACTGCTCGACAGACTTTAATTCAGGAGACCCTGGAAGCAGCAGAAAAATCCCTGTTCGATTTGACAGACGAAGACTATTTTGCCGTACTGTTAGGTCTTGCTGTAAAGCGTGCCCTTCCCCAAAAGGGAGAGCTGGTGCTGGGAAGCCGGGATTTTGCTCGAATGCCTGCCGATTTTGCTAAAAAATTACAGGCGGCTTTGCCCCAGGGGGCGGAGCTGACCATTGCGGAAAAACCCAACCCTGCCATTGATGGCGGGTTCCTGCTGCTGTATGGCGGCATTGAGGAAAACTGCACCTTCCGAGCCCTGTTTGACGACAAGCGGGAGGAATTGCAGGATCTGACTAATCAAATTCTCTTCGCCGACTGACGGCGTGATGAAAGAAAGGAGGAAAGCCATGCCGGAGTTATACCC
The DNA here is from genome assembly GCA_944384915.1 of uncultured Clostridia bacterium. Taxonomy (GTDB): domain Bacteria; phylum Bacillota; class Clostridia; order Oscillospirales; family Acutalibacteraceae; genus Heritagella_A. Next base: position 5,534 of record CALWVH010000004.1, read on the forward strand.
TTACGCCGCGGCGCGTATTCACGCCCGGGAGCTTTCCCTTCTCAGCCGTCAGAATTTGGACCAGCTTTTGGCGGCGAAAACTTATGACGAATGTTTACACAGCCTCCGCGGCCTTGGCTGGGATGAGGGAGATACCGCTGAGGAGATTCTGGCAGCGGAAACGGAAAGAACCTGGAAGCTTATGGGAGAGCTTCTCCCAGAGCCGGAGCTGTTCCAGCTGTTTCGCCTGCCGGCAGACTTTAACAACGCCAAGGCGGCAGTAAAAGCGGTGGTCACTAATGTGCAGACACACCGGGTATTTTTACCCGGCGGCTCTATCCAGCCGGAAACCATGGTGAAAGCCTTGAAGGATAATGATTTTTCCTCCATACCGGCGTGGATGGCAAAGCCTTTGCAGGAAGCCCAGCAGCTTTTGCTAAAAACTCGAGATGGGCAGCTGTGCGACGTGTTGCTGGATAAAGCGGCCCTGGATGCGATTTTGCAGGCTGGAAAAAGCTCTGAATGTGCTTTGCTCAAAGAATATGCAGAACTGTTTGTGGCGGCGGCGGATTTAAAAATTGCCCAGCGTGCCATTCTCACAGGACGTCCGGCTCCTTTCCTCAAAGAGGCGCTGGCAGAGTGCGACACCCTGAACCTTCCCCGGCTGGAAGCTGCTGCACTGGAAGGTATGAACGGGCTGGAAAGCTATCTTTCTCTCACCGTTTATGCTGACGCTATTCCCGCTTTAAAGGCAGGGGCTTCTGCTTTCGATAAATGGCGGGACGATCGAATCATGACACTGATTCAGGGAGAAAAGGCTAATCCCTTTACGTTGGGGCCGGTGGCAGCGTATTTTCTCGCCCGGCAGAATGAAATTGCCATGGTGCGCATTATTCTATCCGCCAAGCGCAATGGGCTGGATGTGGAGGATGTGCAGGAAAGGCTGCGGATGATGTATGTATAAGGTAGCAGTTTTAGGCGATCGGGACAGCATTTATGGATTTGCTGCCCTGGGCCTTGATATTTACCCGGTAGAGGACGCGGTGGACGGCGCCCACACCCTTCGCCGATTGGCGGAAGGGGAGTACGCGGTGGTATATATTACCGAAGCCCTTGCCGGTCAGATGGAGGAAGAACTGGACAAGTGGCGCAGCCGCCCTCTTCCTGCCATTATCCCCATTCCCGGGGTTTCGGGGAACACGGGCCTTGGAATGCGGATGGTGAAGAAATCCGTGGAGCAGGCAGTGGGCTCCGATATTATCTAACAGATTCAAAGCGGTTTTGTGTCCCTCCGGGCATGAAACCCGGAAAGGATAGAAGACTATGAGCAAAGGTGTTATCCGAAAGGTCGCCGGACCTTTGGTCATCGCAGAAGGAATGCGGGACGCCAATATGTTTGACGTGGTACGCGTCAGCGAGCAGCGGCTTATCGGCGAAATCATTGAGATTCATGGGGGAGACGCCTCCATTCAGGTATATGAGGAAACCTCCGGCCTTGGCCCCGGCGAACCGGTGGAGTCTACCGGCGAACCCTTGAGCGTGGAGCTGGGACCGGGACTTATCAGCAGTATTTATGACGGTATTCAGCGCCCGCTGGATGCGATCATGGCTGTTTCCGGCAACAGTCTCCAGCGGGGCGTGGAAGTGCCTTCTTTGAAGCGGGAGGCTGTGTGGCACTTTGTCCCCACTGCAAAGGCCGGTGATTCGGTTACCGGTGGCGATGTGCTGGGTACGGTACAGGAAACAGAAGTGGTTCTCCACAAAATTATGGTGCCGCCTGGAATCGTAGGCAAGGTAAAGTCCATCACCGAAGGCGATTACCATGTCACTGATACTGTGGCAATGGTGGAGGACGAAAACGGCGCGGAATTTCCCATTACCCTGATGCAGAAATGGCCGGTACGCCGTGGACGTCCCTATCAGAAAAAGCTTTCTCCCGACCGCCCATTGATTACCGGGCAGCGGGTCATTGATACCCTGTTTCCCATTGCCAAGGGCGGCGTGGCGGCAGTGCCCGGCCCCTTTGGCAGCGGCAAGACTGTGGTGCAGCATCAGCTGGCAAAATGGGCAGATGCGGACATCGTGGTGTATATCGGCTGCGGCGAACGCGGCAACGAGATGACCGACGTTTTGAACGAGTTTCCCGAACTGGTAGACCCCAAAACCGGCTATTCTCTGATGAAGCGCACCGTGCTTATCGCCAACACCTCCGATATGCCGGTGGCAGCCCGTGAGGCCTCCATTTATACCGGTATCACCATTGCCGAATACTTCCGGGACATGGGATATTCCGTGGCGTTGATGGCCGACTCCACCTCCCGTTGGGCCGAGGCTCTCCGCGAGATGTCCGGTCGATTGGAAGAAATGCCCGGTGAAGAGGGTTACCCTGCCTATCTGGGCAGCCGTCTGGCACAGTTCTATGAAAGGGCCGGACGTGTCACCGCTTTGGGCCACGAGGGCAGAGAGGGCGCCCTGTCGGTTATCGGCGCCGTTTCCCCTCCTGGCGGCGATATTTCCGAGCCGGTTTCCCAGGCCACGCTGCGTATTGTCAAGGTGTTCTGGAGCTTGGATTCCGCCTTGGCCTACAAGCGCCATTTCCCAGCTGTGAACTGGCTTACTAGCTATTCTTTGTATGTGGACACCATGGCGGACTGGTTCAACAAGACTGCCGGCGGCGACTGGATGGAGCTGCGCTCCCGTCTGATGCGGCTGCTGCAGGAAGAAGCCGAACTGGAAGAAATCGTGAAGCTGGTGGGCATGGATGCCCTGTCCGCTCCTGACCGCTTAAAGCTGGAAGCCGCCCGCTCCATCCGCGAGGATTTCCTCCATCAGGACGCTTTCCATGAGGTGGACACCTACACGCCCTTGATGAAACAGCGGCTTATGATGCTGTTGGTGCTGGGCTTCTATGACCGGTGCGTCAAGGCGCTGGAACAGGGGGCTTCCGTGGAAGAACTAGTAAAGCTGCCTATTCGGGAGCGAATTGGGCGTTTTAAATATACCCGCGACGAGGCGGTTGAAGATGAATTCGCCGGAATCGCTGCGGAAATTGACGCGGAGATCACCGCCGCCCAGCAAAAGGAGGAATTCTGATGCCAAAGGAATATCGCACCATACAGGAAGTGGCCGGCCCTCTGATGCTGGTAAAGGGTGTAGAGAATGTCACCTATAACGAACTGGGAGAGATCGAGCTGCAAAACGGCGAACGTCGCCGGTGCAAGGTGCTGGAAATCGACGGTGGTAACGCGCTGGTGCAGCTGTTTGAAAGCTCTACCGGTATCAATCTGAGCAACAGCCGGGTGCGCTTTTTAGGCCGTACCATGGAGCTGGGGGTTTCGGAAGATATGCTGGGCCGGGTGTTCGACGGCCTGGGCCAGCCCATCGATGGTGGCCCAGAGATTCTGCCCGAGCGCCGGGACGACATCAACGGCCTGCCCATGAATCCCGCCGCCCGAAACTACCCGCAGGAATTTATCCAGACCGGTGTTTCGGCTATTGACGGCCTGAACACGCTGGTCCGTGGACAGAAGCTGCCGATTTTCTCGGCCAGCGGTCTGCCCCATGCCAATCTGGCGGCGCAGATTGCCCGTCAGGCCAAGGTGCGTGGCACCAAAGACCCCTTTGTGGTAGTGTTTGCCGCCATGGGTATCACCTTTGAGGAATCCAACTTCTTTATTGAGGATTTTAAGCGCACTGGGGCCATTGACCGCACCGTGCTGTTTATTAACCTGGCTAATGACCCGGCTATTGAGCGTATCGCTACCCCCCGTATGGCGTTGACTGCCGCCGAGTATCTGGCCTTTGAAAAGAATATGCATGTGCTGGTAATTCTCACTGACATTACCAACTACGCCGACGCTCTGCGAGAAGTTTCCGCCGCCCGCAAGGAAGTGCCCGGCCGCCGCGGTTATCCCGGTTATATGTACACCGACCTTGCCTCCCTCTATGAGCGTGCCGGACGGCAGAAGGGCAAAAACGGCAGTATCACTCTGATTCCCATTCTCACCATGCCTGAGGACGATAAGACCC
>CALWVH010000005.1 GCA_944384915.1 uncultured Clostridia bacterium
TTTATGCTTTCGAATAGATCTTCGTCACCTCCTACCATAATGGAAAGAGAACCATCAATTGCTTTGGGCTCTCCACCGGATACCGGAGCATCTAACATTTTCACCCCCTTCTTTTCACATTCAGCTGCTATTTCTTGTGAAGCATTGGGTGCGATAGAGGACATATCTATCAAAACAGTACCAGGTTTGGCCCCATCCAATACGCCATTTTCACCCAACACTGCATTCTTTACATGTGGAGAATTGGGAAGCATGGTGATGATATAAGTACAAGCTTCTGCCACTTCTTTAGAAGAACCTACTGCTGTTGCACCACATTCCACCAAATAATCTACGTTTTCCTTTACAATATCAAACACAACCAGCTCATGGCCTGCTTTCATAAGGTTTTTAGCCATAGGCTTTCCCATAATACCCAAACCAATAAATCCAATTTTCATTGATTCATCCTCCCATCCTGCGGATATTTTATCAGCACAAATTTCTTTAATCTAATAAGGCTATTGCTTTATCTACAATTGCTTCTGCGGTCAAACCATAGTATTCCATTAGTTCTTTAGCGCTGTGAGCACTTTGTCCAAACCGATCATCTATGGCAACATAATCCATAGGAGTACTGCTTTGACGCAGTGCCAGCGCAACATGAGAAGCCAAACCACCTATGCGGCTATGGTCTTCTGCGGTAACAATTGCCTTTACCTGTTGTGCCAACTGTTGCACTCCCTCTGAATCAAAAGGCTTCATCGTAGAGGCATTTACCACACAAGCTGAAATTCCCTTAGCCTCTAAAATATCTGCCGCATTCATTGCAGCTTCTACCATTACACCATGGGCTATAATTGCCACATCATTACCGGGACGCAATATACTGAGTTTTCCAGGTTTAAATTCGCCTTTTGTATAGGTAGGCAAATCATTACGCACCACTCGAATATAGACAGGCCCCTCTATTTCAGCAGCTGCACGAACAGCTAAACGTACTTCATCTGCATCTGCTGGAGTAAATACGGTCAGATTTGGAATTGCAGTCATAATGGCAACATCTTCCACTGCTTGGTGGGTACTGCCATCACCAAAATCCGAAAGGCCGGAGGACGATCCGCAGATTTTAACATTCAATTTTCCGATAGCGACTGTCTGACGGATTTGGTCATACGCCCGGCCCGCAGCAAATACTGCAAAAGTGGAACAAAAAGCAATTTTTCCAGAAGCTGCAAGTCCTGCCGCAGTTGATATCATATCTGCTTCAGCAATTCCCATCTCAAAATATCTTTCCGGATAAGCCTGCTGAAACAACGTGGACATTGTGGATTTTCCCAGGTCGGCTTCTAGAGCCACAACATTTGGATTTTCGGCACCCAGCTCAACAATTGTCTCCCCATAGGCAACACGTTGGCTATGTCTCTCCATTTATCTTCCCCTCTTTCCGTTTCAAAGAATTACGTTAATCCCTATGAATGTATACTTGTAATACCGCTAATGTAGGGATGTATGCCTGTAATACAGGTATGGTTAACATATCCTTATTAAGTAATATAGTATCTATTAGTTTTTAGACAATTCAGCTATCCTAGCATCTACTTCTGCCAATGCGGTATCATACTGCTCTTTGGTAAGAGAACAGTTATGGAAGGCAGCTTTTCCTTCCGCAAACGAAACGCCTTTTCCTTTAACAGTGTTTGCAATAATGACAGTGGGCTTTCCTGGAGTGTGATATGCTTCCTCATATGCATCCAACAAAGCATTTACATCATGCCCATCAATTTCGATAACGTGCCAGCCAAATCCCTTCCATTTTTCACTCAATGGATTGGTATTAAATCTCTCCTCAATAAAACCAGTAGCCTGTAATGTATTACGATCTACAATTCCTACCAGATTATCTAGCTTAAAGTTAACAGCAGCCATGGCAGCTTCCCATATTTGTCCTTCTGCCATTTCTCCGTCACCCATCACGCAATACACTCGATTGTCATAATGTTTATCCAACTTCATTTCCAAAGCCATACCAACTGCTATGCTAAGGCCTTGGCCCAAACTTCCTGTACCAGCTTCCACACCAGGTGTTTTTAACCGGTCTGGGTGGCCCTGAAGCATTGCTCCCAGTTGTTTGACTGTCCACAACTTTTCTTTAGGAAAGTATCCCATTTCAGCCATAACAGCATACTGAGCAATAGCAGCGTGTCCCTTACTGTACAGGAACTTATCACGGCCTTCCCATTTAGGATCGTCTGGTTTAAACTTTAGACGCCCTCCATAGAGGGTCGCGAGGATTTCAGCGCTGGAACAGGAACCTCCCAAATGTCCTGTCTGACCTTCGCATCCAATCATCTGAATCACATCGCGGCGAATTTTGTCCGCTAACAGTCTTATCTCTGATGTATTCTGCATTTGAAACCTCCCTAATTCATATGCTATTCGCATTATTTTCCGCAGGAGCCGAATCGTCTTCTTTATCCGTAAGCTTTTTCTGAGAAAGCATATCATCATAGGTATCATCAATATGCTGCGTCATTAAGATGCGGCATCTCTCTGCATCTTTGTCTATGATGCTGTCCAATATCTCCCTATGATAATAGATACCTTGTGAGCGTCCCCGCTTTTGCACAATTTCCTTGAAGGTGGAACGAAGAACATCTCTAATCAAATCATAACTTCCTACAATCAATGGATTCCGACTGATAACAGCAAGTTCATAATGGAAGCTATAATCTATTTCGGAAAATCTCTCCAAATCACCTTTTTCTTGCTCCATCTCATCAAGTATACTTTCCAGCTTGGCAATATCGTCACTATCGGCTTTTTGGGCTGCCAACTCTGCAGTATATACTTCGATTGCTTTTCGGAATTCTAACACCGAACGCATATTATCGTCGCCTAGATAAGCAGCCGGAGCGAGCCCTACAATAGATTGGTTGGAAGATAAGGTACGGATATAAGTACCTTCTCCCGGATGTGTCTCAGCAAGTCCAAGAGCAACCAGCCTTTGAATCGCCTGCCGGATTGTAATACGGCTGACACTAAACAAAGTCGCCAAATTATTTTCAGAAGGAAGCCGAACACCTGCCTCCCACTCGCCTGACAAAATCAGGCTCTTCATTTGTTCAAATACTTGATCGCTTACATTTACGCGTCGAATTGGTTTAATTTTCATAGCATCAATACTTTGTGTCATACGGCCATGGGGTTCCCCCGGCTAAACAGCCGCCGTCTATGTGAATCATCGAACCAGTCATGTAGGAGGAAGAATCTGAAGCAAGCATAATAGCCATTCCTAAAAGTTCCTCCGGGTTTCCGGGGCGTTCCATTGCGATACGCTCCTTAAGGTAGCTGCTTCTCTTTGGGTTTTCCCAAGTAACAGTAGTAAGGTCTGTCAAAATATGCCCGGGAGCCAAAGCGTTGGCTCGAATACCATATTGTGCCCATTCTACTGCCATACTCCGAGTCAAGGCAGCCACACCACTTTTACTTGCGCCATACACGCTGCACCCACCCAACATTCCTACAGAATTATGCGAGGCGATATTGATGATATTTCCCTTTTTGTTTTGCCACATATGTTTTGCAACTTCCTGAGAAATAAAATACATACCTTTCAGGTTAATATTCATAATCCTATCATAGGTGGATTCCTCGACATCCAAAAATCCTTCCCGAACATTGATACCCGCACAATTCACAAGCACATCAATCCGTCCATATTGATCTAATACGGATTGCACACATTCTTTAATGCTTTTCATTTCCATTACGTTCAAATAATGGCTGCTTGCTTTTCCAGAATTATCCAGAATTCTTTGTGTGACAGCATCCATTCTTTCAACATTTACGTCGCACAAAGCAACCTCCGCTCCAACAGAAGCAAAGCCTTCTGCCAACACACTCCCAATTCCACCAGCAGCACCAGTAAGAAGTACTACCTTATTCTCGAGTGAAAAAAGTTTCTTTAAATTTTCTCCTATACACAACGACATAAATATAACTCCTCACCACATTAATTTTAGTAGTCCGACTAAACACATCTCGAGATCGTCATTGAGACTGTATGTTATATACCTGTAATACAACCTCACTTTCTATGCTTATAATATAATCACGCTTGTTTCTTTTGTCAATACCTTTTTCGCAAAATAAATAAAAAATTTTTCACACTATACCTTTTGTAGTCGTAAATGTTGTCATCGAAAAGACATCATCTTGCAAACTTGTATGTACTAGTTGTTACATTTTGTTATATTATTAACAAACTTTTCTGAAGTAAAAATGAAATTATTTCAATATATATTTCACAATACAAACGAATATTCAATATAAAAATTAAATATTTATTTATTTTACTTAAATTGATTTATATAATTAAAATTCATAAGTTGTACTGTATTTCCTCTGTTATCCCCTTGTTTTTATACTATTTTGGCCCTTTATTCCTTTTGTCTATTTTTACAGAAAGGCGATGAGTTCCATTTGAAATTTTTTATTTACAGCCGTAAATCCGTGTATACAGGCAAAGGAGAAAGCATTGAAAATCAAGTGGAAATGTGCAAGCAGTACATTTATACAAAATTCCCCAATACCATAAATGCCAACATTTTTGTTTATGAAGATGAAGGATTTTCTGCAAAAAATATTGATAGACCGCAGTTCCAAAAAATGCTACAGGATATTCCTATGCAAAAGCCCAATTTTTTAGTCTGCTATCGGTTGGATCGTATTAGCCGGAATGTAAGTGATTTTTCCTCTCTAATTGAAGGATTAAATGATTGGGGTATCTCTTTTGTATGCATTAAAGAAGAATTTGACACATCCAAACCTATGGGGAAAGCCATGATGTATATCGCATCTGTTTTTGCTCAATTAGAGCGCGAAACCATTGCAGAGCGTGTACGGGATAACATGCTCATGTTGGCCCGTACAGGACGTTGGCTAGGAGGTACCACCCCAACAGGATATCGTTCCAAAAAACATCAAGAGATCATTATCGACGGAAAAATCAAAACTTCCTGTAAGCTGATAGATGATGCTGATGAACTTCGAATCGTTAATTTAATATTTGAAAAATTTTTGGAATTGCACAGCATAACAGGTGTAAGCAAATTTCTTATCAAACAGGGGATAAAATCCCGTAATGGGAGCTACTATTCTTTGTGTGGAATCAAACAAATACTTCAAAATCCGGTCTACTGTATCGCTGACAAAGAAGCTCTTGCCTTTTTTTCCGCCCAAAATTCGGACGTCTGTTTTGAAGAAAAAGATTGCTCCAGCCAATATGGGCTTCTGGCCTATAACAAACGAGATTACAAAAAGAAACACAAACCTCGTCAATCTATGGATAAGTGGATCATTGCGGTAGGTAAACACAAAGGGTGTATATCTGGAGAAAAATGGGTAATGGTACAAAATATTTTGAGAAATAAAGGCTCAACAGAACAGCAGCATACCAACACACATAATGAATATTCTCTACTTTCGGGGCTAATTTTTTGTAGCCTTTGCGGCAGTCGCATGTTTGCTAAGCTACGCTCTAACAGTAAAGCGAATGATGTATGCTTTGATTATGTTTGTAACAGTAAACTTCGAGGCGGACGAGAGCTATGCCATTGTCAAAACATCAAGGGACCTCTAGCGGATCATTTGGTGGGGGAAGCACTGTTGAAGTACATAAAAGAAGGTCCTCAAATTTACGAACGATTGAAAAAGCTAAAACTTACTTTGCAAGAACAAAACCAACAAGATCCATTATCCAATATAGAAAAACAAATCAGAAAACATCAATTTGAAGTAAACAATCTTATAACCGCTTTATCCCAGTCAAACCTTAACACCGCTTTTATCCAGTGTGTTAATACGAAAATCAGTCAACTAGAAAAAGAAATTTCCCGTTTAGAGGAACGCCATATTCAACTACAAACTCATTTAAGATCTGATGGGGAAAAACAAATAACATCGTTGGCTGCGGATCTTTCCAACTTGAAAAATATTTTTTTTATACTGTCCATTCACGAAAAACGTATTTTAGTTAGGCTGCTGGTAAAAAAAATAGAATGGGATGGAACAGACTTACATCTCCATTTATGAAATGGCAGTCAATATTGCTTCAAAATATAAAATCTCCCTTTGTATGGTGGCGCTTTTCCGGCTATGATCTCCCTAATCACTCTATTTTTCGCTGCTTCAGCGGGGATATGGGGGCAGGCACTCTCTTCCCTTTTTCTTACCGGTATTATTTTGCTGGGAGTCCTCATGACCTTCTTGATTTCCCGCGTACTATCTTCCACCATCCTTCGGGGAAAACCTTCTTCCTTTGTGTTGGAGCTTCCTCCTTACCGCCGTCCACAGGTCGGGCAGGTACTGGTTCGTTCTGTTTTGGACCGCACTTTATTTGTACTTGGAAGAGCTGTCACTGTGGCGGCCCCTGCTGGATTAGTGATCTGGCTTATGGCCAACCTGACTATAGGAGGAGAAAGCCTGTTGTCCCTGTGCGCCGGATTTCTGGACCCTCTTGGCCGTGCCCTAGGCATGGACGGAGTTATCCTGATGGCCTTTATTCTGGGATTCCCTGCCAATGAGATCGTCATGCCCATTGTAATGATGGCTTATCTGGCCCAAGGGCACTTGATGGAAATGGACCTTCTGGCTTTGGGAGCACTGCTTCGTGAAAATGGCTGGACCTGGCTCACAGCATTATGTACCATCCTGTTTTCTCTGCTTCATTGGCCTTGTTCTACCACCTGCCTCACCATTCGCAAAGAAACAGGAAGCTGGAAATGGGTAGGTCTGGCAGTGCTCTTGCCTACCCTATGCGGGGCAACCCTGTGTTTTCTGATTGCCTCCTTCTCCCGTTTTCTGGGGTTGGTATAAAATGAAGCATCGAAAAAATAATTACAAAACAACAGATTTCCCTATAGCTTTTTTTCGTCGGAACTGATAAAATAGCTGTAGATAGAATCCGCATTTTTGCCATGCCGTTTGACAACGGTAAATTTGGCAGCGGTTACTGGAGGGAACTTCTTATGAAATTGATTTTTGCCATAGTCAGCAACGATGATAGCAGTGCGGTATCCTCCGCCCTGACCAAAAACGGATATTCCGTTACCAAATTGGCCACCACTGGCGGCTTTTTGATGGCCGGCAATACCACCTTTATCTCCGGCGTGGAGGACGATCAGGTGGATAAGGTTATTGAGATCATCAGCAAGCAGAGCAGCCGCCGTACCCAGATTGTGCCCAGCACCTCTACTATGGATGTAGGTATGTATTCCTCCTTCCCTGTGGAAGTGACCGTTGGCGGTTCTACCATTTTTGTGCTCAACGTGGACCGTTTCGAGAAGGTGTAAATGCAGTTTCCAGATTTTGCAGGCAACCAGGAGATTAAGCAGCTCCTGGATCATATGTTTACCGAAGGCCGCCTTCCCCATGCTGTTATTTTGCAGGGGGAGGACGGCCTTGGTAAGCGTATGCTGGCAGAGATTATTGCCTCTGCTGCCGTATGCTCTGCCGGGGAAAAGGCTCCTTGCGGTAAATGCCCCGGCTGTATTAAAGCGGCTGCCGGATCTCACCCAGATATTCACCGGGCACAAGGGACAGGAGCTTCCCGGTCCTTTCATGTGGAGGAGATCCGATTTATTCGCTCAGATGTTTATAAAAAGCCTCATGAGGCCCGATATCGGGTCTATTTGCTTTTTGGGGCTCACACTATGTCAGTACAAGCCCAAAATGCACTCTTAAAGGTGTTGGAAGAACCTCCGGAATATGCCCTGTTTATCCTCACCTGCCCCTCCGCCTCTGCTCTTCTTCCCACTGTGCGCTCCCGAGCACAGATCTTTTCCCTTACCCCACCATCTTTAGAAGAGGCTGTACAGGCGGCACTGAAAAAATGCCCACAGGTAACGCCGCGGGAAATGGAAGAGGCTGCCCTTCGTTGGGGCTGCAATGTGGGAAAAATGATTTCTTCTTTTACAGAGGAAGATCGGGCGGCGGCTACTGCTCTGGCTGTTTCCATTGCTCAGGCGGCCTGCGCACCGCAGGAATTGCCTTTGTTGGAAATGACCGCTCCCATGCTGCGAGACCGAGAGTTAGTACGGCAGGTAATGGACTATCTGCTACTGGTTTTCCGGGATGCTTGTGCCATACGGGCAGGCAGCGATGCGCTTTTAGCCGGAAGCGGAGATGCAGAAAAAGCCGCCAGAATGTTGGCTGGCAGCCTTACTCGGGAACGTCTGGTCCGTCTTCCGCAGCTCGTTCGTGAAACAAGAGAACGAGTGGACCGCAACGCCAACACGCCCTTATTAGTAACCGAATTTTGTGCCCGTCTACGTACTCTGACGGGAAAATAAATATATTACTTTCGAATAAATACCGGCTTTGTCGGAGAAAGATAGATTGGGAGGTCTTACATGGCCACAGTAATTGGAGTCCGTTTTAAAAACGTGGGAAAAATGTATTATTTTGATCCCGGTAATGCTCAGCTAAAAAAAGGAGACCGGGTCATTGTGGAAACTGCCCGAGGAATTGAATGTGGCGAAGTCACCATGGAAAATCGGGAAGTTGCCGACGAAAATATTGTACAGCCTTTGAAAAAGCTCATCCGTCTGGCCACTAAAGAGGATTTGGCCAGAGTGGAGGAAAACCGCAAGCGGGAAAAATCTGCTTTTGATATTTGCTGCAAAAAAATTGCAGCCCACAAGCTGGAAATGAAGCTGGTAGAGGTGGAATACACCTTTGACAACAGCAAGATCCTGTTTTATTTCACCGCCGATGGCCGGGTGGATTTCCGGGAACTGGTGAAGGATCTGGCCGGGGTATTCCGCACCCGCATTGAATTGCGGCAGATTGGTGTACGGGATGAATCCAAAATGCTGGGCGGCATCGGCATTTGCGGCCGTCCCTTCTGCTGTTCCACTTTTCTGGGAGGGTTCCAGCCGGTATCCATCAAAATGGCCAAGGAGCAGGGCCTTTCCCTCAATCCAGTGAAGATTTCCGGGGCTTGCGGACGATTGATGTGCTGCCTAAAATATGAGCAGGAAGCCTATCAGGATCTGCTGCGCTCCACCCCCAAGGTGAACGCCTTGGTCATGACCCCTGATGGAAAGGGAACCGTCATTGATCAGAATATTCTGACGGGTATGCTCACCATTCAGATGGAAAAAGCGCCGGAAGCCGCCCCCAAAACCTTCCACATGAAGGAGGTCAAGGTCATCCGGGACGGACGTATCCAGGTAAATAAAAAAGAATTGGAACAACTTCGTTCTTTGGAAAAGGACTAAATTTCCTGCTTTTTCACAAAATGGAATGAGAGTCTGCACAAAATTACCGAAAGTATTGCCCGGGGCTTTTGTCCCTGTAGCTTTTTGTAAATTTCCCGTAGCAAGCCGGGGAGAATTTCTAAAAGTTATTGCAATTTTTCCAAAGTTCATTATAATTAGAGGTATAACAAATTAGGAGGTGCCCACCATGGCATATGTTATTAACGATTCCTGCATTTCCTGCGGCGCTTGCGCTGCTGGCTGCCCC
>CALWVH010000006.1 GCA_944384915.1 uncultured Clostridia bacterium
GCTGAGCTTTGACACGCAGGGCGGAAACACGATTGCAGCACAGACCTATCCCGAGGGCTCCATGATATTCCAGCCAACGAATCCCACCCGCACAGGTTATACCTTTGCCGGCTGGTATCAGGATAAAGCCTGCAATACTCCGTTTGATTTCTCAATCAATATGCCTGGCAAGGACATAACAGCTTACGCCAAATGGACGGCCAATACCTATACATTGAGCTTCTCGACAACCACCGGAAGCGCGCCTGCATCCAGAACGATTGCGTATGGCGAAAAATATGGTGAGCTTCCTGTACTGTCTGATAGTGTTATGAGCTTCAAAGGCTGGTATACAGAAGCATCTGGCGGCACCCAGGTGACGGCTGACACTGTATTCACCGGCACTGCCAATCAGACGCTCTATGCTCACTGGGAGCAAAAAGCCGAGATTCAGAGCGATTGGATCACGATCACGTCAAGAACGGAAAATTATGACGAAAATGAACCGGGCTTCCCTGTTTCCATTTCCGTCAACGCACCGAACGGCGATTTGACAGCAGAGGATTTCACGGTAAGCTATCTGTGGGAAAAGTCTGGCTCTGAATGGACAACGGAGGCACCGGTGAATGCGGGCAGCTATCTGGTAAAGCTGAGCCGGGAGGCAGACGATACTTATCTTCCCTTTGAACTAATTACGGAGCAGCCAGCAGTAGTGATTAACAGACTTGATTTGTCTTTGCGTTCTCCCGAGGCCTCTATTTCCAACTGGATTGCCAAGGTCGACATCAGCAAAACTGGCTACAAAGGGGACGGTAAAATTACATACATCATGAAGCGTACTTATACCACCTCAGATGGATATCCCACTTCCTCAGAAGTTGACAGGAATACAACCGGCACCTTTGATATCAGCAGCTATGGCCATGGCGCCAGTATATACGCTTTTGGAATCGTAGTGGATATGGGCACCAACTATAATGGTGCCAGCAGTAAATTCAAGTCTTATGATGTGGGTGAAGACGGAAATGGCGGTAGTATTTGGGGAAAGTCATCCCTGTCTCTTGCAGGGAATACGGAACCGGCCGATATGACGGAAAACACCGCTCAACCGATGATAATGGCTGTTATGCCGGCTGCCCTTTTCGCCAAAGCGGCACCCACCACAAAGACACTGACAGAGGAATCCGAAGACAACGCAACCATGACCCTGTCGCCGGAAGAAGTATTCCTGAACCGCGGCAAGGAATTTGAGGTAACACTGGGGTTGGATCAGTCTGCGGACGTCTGGGGCATTCTGGCGGCAGTCGATTATGACGTTGACACGCTGGAGCTTTTGGGCTACACCTGCGGCGATATCTTTACTGAAACCCAGTTTATTGCCCAGAATGACCTGACGACTGCACCGTATAAGCTGCTGGCCACGCTGGATGAAATCGGCACAACCTCTGCTGACGGCAATTTTGTCACCTTGAAGTTCAAGGTAAAAGAAAACGCGGAGGAAAAAGAAACCACTATCTCTTTGAGTGCTTTGGAGGTCGTGGGCAAAGAGGAAGCTGTCTCGGTCAATATGGGCAACGATGTCCGCATGGCCGTAGACGAAACTGTGCCGGTCATCGAAGGCATTGAGGACGGAAAAACCTATTGCCCGGGCCAGACCTTTACTGTTTCCGACATCAATCTGGAAACCGTGACCGTCAACGGAGAAGTCCAGACTCCTGTGGATGGCAGCTATACTGTTGCCGCTGATCCGGACGGAAAATGCACCATTGTCGCTACGGATAAGGCGGGCAACTCCACAACCTATACCGTTACGGCCACTCACATTTGGAGCGAGTCTTGGGTAACCGATGAAAACAGCCACTGGCATGAATGTGCCTGCGGTGAAAAGACGGATGTTGCAGAGCATCAATTCATCTGGGTCGTCACCAAAGAGGCTGAGGTAGGCGTTGCAGGCGAAAAACATGAAGAATGTGAAATCTGCGGCTATGAAAAGTCTCCGGTGGAGATTCCCGCAATGGCGGATGGTTCACAGACCGGCGACACCCGTACCCTTTGGATTTGGATTGCTTTGCTGTTCGTATCCGGTGGTGTGATGGGAATCCTGACACGCAAGAGAAAAAAGCAAGTAAGATAACAAAAGCATCTTTCTAAAAAACAACGCCTGGATGTCACTTTATTGTGATGTCCGGGTGTTGTTTTTTTAATTTCCAGTAATATAAAGTAGATGGTTCTGCTTATCAGATTTCCTCGTATATTGTAAGTTAATTGGTCTTGCTAGCGCGCTGATTTAATTCTCTGTCACATTAGGGTCGTTTTGATACTGCCAGAAGCACTAGTAAGCGTATGGGAAATGTTACAGTAGGATCAACAGAGAACAATCCCGTAGAAAAGGATTTTCAAAAGTAATTGCTGAGAAAATTTATTTTACCTATTGACATAGTAGGTAAGTAGGAATATAATTATAACCAACTTAAAAAGTAGGTAAATAAAGGAAAAGCGTGCTAGGTGATAGAGGTTGCTATCCAGCTCAATTTGTTTGGCTATTATTCATTGGAACAGAATCCATCGATACCACCACTGCAAATCTACTGTATGGATTTGAGGCAGTTAAGGAGGAAAAAGCATGAGTAAAATCTATACTTCAGCAACACAACTGATTGGAAAAACACCACTTTTGGAGTTGATGCATATAGAACAGGAATATGGTCTTGAAGCCCGTATTCTTGCAAAACTGGAATACTTCAATCTTTCCGGCTCTGTCAAAGACCGCATCGCCAAAGCGATGATCGAAGACGCAGAACGGGCAGGAAAATTACAGCCGGGTGCCACCATCATCGAACCCACTTCCGGTAATACGGGGATTGGTCTTGCCAGCGTGGGAACGTCCAAGGGATACAAAGTGGTTTTGGTTATGCCCGAAACTATGTCCGTAGAACGCCGTCAAATCATGAAAGCCTATGGTGCGGAGTTGGTATTGACAGAGGGCGCAAAAGGGATGAAGGGCGCCATCGAAAAGGCCAAGGAGTTGGCGGCGAACACACCTGGGAGCTTTCTTCCGGGGCAGTTTGCTAACCCGGCCAACCCCAAAATCCATCGGGAAACTACCGGGCCGGAAATCTATGAGGATACCGACGGACATGTGGATATCTTTGTGGCCGGCGTGGGTACCGGTGGAACCATTACCGGCGTGGGAGAATACTTGAAAGAGAAAAATCCGAATCTGAAAATTGTGGCAGTGGAGCCGGCATCTTCCCCTGTTTTGTCCACCGGCAAAGCAGGCCCCCACAAAATTCAAGGTATTGGCGCAGGCTTTGTCCCGGAGATTCTCAATACGGGCATCTATGATGAAATTATTTCGGTAGAAGACCGGGATGCTTTTGCTACTGGAAAACAAATTGGCAAGCAGGAGGGAATCCTAGTAGGAATCTCCTCTGGGGCCGCTGTATGGGCTGCCATAGAAGTGGCCAAACGACCGGAAAATGCCGGGAAAACTATCGTGGTTCTTTTGCCGGACACCGGAGACCGATATCTGTCCACTGCTCTCTTTGCGGATTGATACAAAAGAACCCTATATACCGATTTTGCTAACAAAGGAGGAAACTATGCATATATATCTTGATAATGCAGCCACAACCAAAATGAGCGAAACTGCTCTTGCGGCGATGCTGCCCTATTTCAGAGAGCAGTATGGGAACCCGTCCAGCTTATATTCCTTTGGCCAGCACGCTCACGAGGCTCTGACGGATGCCCGAGAAAGAATTGCCCGCCAGCTTCACTGTGAAGCTCGGGAAATTACTTTTACCTCCGGGGGAAGTGAAGCGGATAACCAGGCCATTGTTTCTGCCGCCCGTATAGGAGAGCGGAAGGGAAAACGGCATATTGTTTCCACCGCTTTTGAACATCATGCCGTGCTGCACACCCTGTCTAAACTGGAAAAAGAGGGCTTTGAAGTGACGCTGCTGCCGGTTCACGAAAACGGCATTGTTCAGCCGGAGGAAGTGGAAGCCGCTATTCGTCCGGAAACCTGTCTGGTGACGGTGATGTATGCCAATAATGAGATCGGCACCATCCAACCTATTGAAGAGATGGGACGCATTTGCCGGGCAAAGGGTGTTTTATTCCACACAGATGCTGTACAAGCTGTGGGACACTTGCCCATTGACGTTGAAAAGCAGAACATCGACCTGTTGTCTCTGTCGGCCCACAAGTTTCACGGGCCCAAAGGAATCGGCGCGCTGTATGCTCGAAAGGGTATCCCGTTGACCACCCTTGTTGAAGGCGGCGCACAGGAGCGGGGCAAACGAGGAGGAACCGAAAATGTTCCCGCTATTGTGGGAATGGCGGCAGCCCTGGAAGAAGCCTGCCAAAGCATGGAGGAAGAAAGGGCCAAAATGACCCAGCTGCGGGACCGGTTGATCCAGGGGCTTTCTCAGATTCCTCACTCTGTTCTCAATGGCGATGCAGACAGTAGGCTCCCGGGAAATGTGAGCTTCTGCTTTGAGGGAATCGAAGGGGAATCCTTGCTGCTCTTGCTAGATGATAAGGGGATCAGCGCTTCCTCTGGTTCGGCCTGTACATCCGGTGCGCTGGACCCCAGCCATGTGCTATTGGCCATTGGAAGACCCCACGAGATCGCCCATGGTTCCCTGCGGCTCACCCTCTCTAGGGAGACCACCCAAAAGGAAATTGACGACACCATAGAGGCGGTAAAACAGGTGGTGGCTTATTTGCGGCAGATGTCCCCTGTGTGGCGGGACCTGGAAAACGGAAAACTTTCATTTGTGATTCAGTGAGGTGTTATCATGGCTCTTTATAGTGATAAGGTAATGGACCATTTTCGCAATCCCCGGAATGTGGGCGTCATCGAAAACCCCGACGGTGTAGGCGAAGTGGGAAACGCCAAATGCGGCGACATTATGAAAATTTACTTGAAAATTGAAAATGACGTTATTGTAGATGTAAAATTTGAAACCTTTGGCTGCGGCAGCGCCATTGCCTCCAGCTCCATGGCAACCGAGCTGATTAAAGGGAAACCGGTTTCCGAGGCTATGAAGCTGACCAACAAAGCGGTAGCGGAAGCGTTGGACGGCCTTCCTGCTCATAAGCTCCACTGCTCCGTCCTGGCCGAAGAAGCAATTCAGAAGGCGGTGCAGGACTACTACGATAGAAACGGGATTGCATATGACGCTGCGGCGTTTCCCAAAGGGGAAGGTTGTCCTTTCTGCCATGCTTGAATTACCTACGGGTTTCATAGTATAATGGGAAAAAGAACGAATCGAGGTGTTTTGCAGCCATGATTTCAACAAGAGGCCGGTATGCTCTCCGTGTGATGCTGGACCTGGCCGAGCATACCGGTGATGGATATATTCCCATGAAAGAGGTTGCAGAGCGACAGGGGCTTTCCTTAAAATATTTGGAACGGATTATGCCGGCTTTATCCAAAAGCGGCCTTGTGGAAGGTATCCATGGGAAGGGCGGAGGCTATCGCCTGAGCAGGCTTCCAGAAGAGTATACCGTGGGGGAGATCCTGCGTTTAGCAGAAGGAGATCTGGCTCCGGTAGCTTGTCTGGCCTGCGGGGCCAAGCCCTGTGAAAGGGAGTCCTATTGCAAGACGATCTCCATGTGGAAAAAGTTTTACGAGATCACCAACGAGTATTTTGACAGTATTACCATTGCAGACCTGCTAAAATCTGAGGCAGAAAATCAGCCGGCCCTATAAAGCTGGAAGTGTTTCTGAGGTTTTTGCGAAAACGCTGTCGTTCAGCCAAAGTCTCTATGCTTTTATTCCGTCAGCTCCCGGAACCATCTCTCTTCTACCTGCGGGTTTAGAGCTTTATTGATAGCCATGGATAACAGAGAGGCAGCTCGGTTGATGAGTAGATCGATTTCCCGTACAGTAATAGTCAGAGGCACCGAGGAGCGGGAAGCAGCGCCCCGTCCTTGACCAGAGGCGGCCAGAGCAGAAGCATCCATAACGGTGGGGACACCCACGCCGATAACCGGTATTCCTAGGGTGTCTCGGTTAATGCAGGGGCGGCTGTTGCCTACACCGGAGCCAGGAGCAATGCCACTGTCGGTGATCTGTACCGTACAGCCCAGCCGTTCCCGGTCTGCGGCAGCCAGGGCGTCGATGGCGATAACCGCCGCAGGCTGAATCTGAGATACCATAGCCGAGAGGATCTCACGGGTATCCATACCGGTCATCCCCAGTACCCCTGGGGAACATACGCATACAGGCCGAAGCTGTTCCAGGCCAGCTACCCGTCCCAGTTCCTTTTGGATATGCCGGGTGGCTAGTATCCTGTCGGCGGTCTTGGGACCAAGGGCGTCGGCAGTAAGTGCCCGGTTTCCCAGTCCGATGACCAATACGGTGCCTGTTTCCGGCAGCATAGAGCGCAGCAGTTTGGCTGTGAGTAGGGCGCCAGTCCCGTTGATGTCCGGCGTGTCGGAAAAAGAGGGAAGATGCAGGGTGCAGTATTTTCCTACAGGCTTTTTTAGTCGTGTAGCAGCTTCCGGGGTGAAGATTTCAATAGCGGTCACTTTGCAGCTGCCGTGGCTTTCTTCCCGCAGGGAATATCCGCCGCCTTTGCTTTCCAAAGCTCCAATTGCCTCAACGGCTAAGTCAGTACGATACATCATTGCTAAATTTCTCCTGCTTTCTGTATAGATTTCTGTTATGGACGTAAGCGGGAATTTCAAAAAAAATCTTGCATTTTCCCCGCTTTCGTGATATGATTACTTGTACGCGAATGAGTGTAGAAGGAGGTGTAACCATGCCGAATATTAAATCTGCCAAGAAGCGTGTCAAGGTGATTGCTACCAAGACCCTGCGCAACAAGACTATCAATTCTGCGCTGAAGACGGATATGAAGAAGGCCAATGCTGCTATCGAGAGCAACGCTGCCAACAAAGAAGAGGCTGTGCGCGTTGCGATCAAGAAGATCGATCAGGCCGCTGCTAAAGGCATTCTGCACAAGAATACCGCTGCCAGAAAGAAGTCTGCACTGGCTCGCAAGCTGAACGCCAGCGCTTAATGCATCATAGGCTGTTTCGGCCGATGGTTCATCTTTTTAATTTACCGGTCCCTGCTAAAAGGCCGGAAAATGAATGAAGAAGCAGAGTGTTACACTCTGCTTTTTATTTTGCCCGAAATTGCGAATTTATTTGACTTTTTCACAAAATTTGGGTATCATACAGTTATAAGACATTTTAGGTTATCAGACTCGCCAAAAGCGAGGATGCCAGTATTCTATTTCGGAGGTGCTCAGCGTATGAAAAAGTGCAACAAAATCGGTCTGATTATCGGGATCGTATCCGTTGCGGCAGTAGTTGCAGCAGCGGTTACGGCGGTAGTCCTTTTCTTTGATAAAAAGAAGAAGGATGAAGAAGAGTTGGAGCACTATTTGGATTGCTCCATTCAATAATCGAATGCTTTTAGAATGGGGTTCCGTTTCGGCGGAGCCCTATTTTTGTCTTATAACAGGTTTGGCCTGTAAAAGGAGGAACCCATGTACATTGCAGATCTGCACATCCATTCCCGGTTTTCCCGGGCTACCAGCCGAGAGTGTGATTTCCCTCATCTAGACCTTTGGGCCAGAAAGAAAGGCATTGGGGTAATAGGCACCGGAGATTTCACCCACCCGGCATGGCGGCAGGAGTTAAGAGAATTCCTTTGCCCTGCTGAGGAGGGCTTCTATACCCTAAAGGAGGATTGCCGCCTACCGGGGGCGCCGGCACAGGCCCAAACACCCCGGTTTGTCGTCACGGGGGAGATCAGCACCATCTATAAAAAAGGAGGCCGTACCCGGAAAGTGCATCATGTGCTCCTGCTGCCGGGTATCGAGGAAGCAGAGCGGCTGGCCCAGCGGCTGGAGGCTATCGGCAACCTTCACTCGGATGGCCGCCCCATTTTGGGGCTGGACAGCCATGATCTGCTGGAGATCGTGCTGGAGACCTGCCCCCAGGCAGTATATATTCCCGCCCATATCTGGACGCCCCACTTTTCCGTATTTGGAGCGTTTTCCGGGTTCCAAACTTTAGAGGAATGTTACGGTGACCTGACCCCCTATGTCCATGCGGTAGAGACGGGACTTTCCTCTGACCCACCTATGAATTGGCGAGTTTCCGCGTTGGATGGCTTGACGCTGGTATCCCACTCCGACGCTCATTCTCCCCAAAAGCTGGGACGGGAAGCGGACCTTTTGGATACCGAGCTTTCCTATCCCCAGTTGGCTGAGGCAATTCAGACGGGGGAGGGCTTTGCGGGTACGCTGGAATTTTTCCCAGAGGAGGGCAAGTATCATTTAGATGGTCATCGGAACTGCCGGGTATGCCTGGAACCGGCTCAGACGTTAGCCTTAGAGGGCCGCTGCCCAGCCTGTGGAAAAAAGCTCACCATTGGGGTGGAGCATCGGGTAGAGGAGCTGGCTGACCGCCCCGCCGGATTCCGGCCGGAGGGGGCGAAACCCTTTGAAAGCCTTATCCCTCTGCCGGAGCTCATCGCCTGCACCGCCGGAGTTTCTGCCGGCTCCAAAAAGGTGCAGGAGGAATACTTCCGTTTGCTGGAAGCCTTGGGGCCGGAATTTCCCCTGCTGCGGGAAGTGCCGGTGGAGGAGATTGCCCGGGTGTCCGGCCCTCTCGTTGCCGAGGGCATTCGCCGGATGCGGGCAGGAGAGGTGCTCCGTACCCCCGGTTATGATGGGGAATATGGGGTGATTTCCGTGTTTACCCCAGAGGAGCGGGAGCGGTTTTCTGGACAGACCTCCTTGTTTGGAGTTGCTGCCCCAGCTAAAAAGAAAGGGAAAGCTACCCTGCAAAAGAAAAAGACCGGGGAAAGTGCCGCCGCCCCCGCTCCGGTCTTGGGACTGAACCAACAGCAGCAGGCGGCGGTGGAATCGGAAGCCCCGGTGCTGGCGGTAACCGCTGGCCCGGGAACCGGAAAGACCCGTACCCTGATTGCCCGAATCGCCCAACTGCTGCAAACCGGCAAAGCCAAGCCAGGGGAGATCACAGCGGTGACCTTTACCCGGCAGGCGGCAAAAGAGCTGCGCCAGCGTCTGGAAGAAGAGATGGGCGGCAAAAAGGCGCTGCGAGGGCTGACCGTGGGCACTTTCCATTCGGTGTGTCTGGAACTTCTGGACAAAAAGCCCCTGTTATCCGACAGTGAGGCAATGGAGCTTTTGCGGGAGCTGTTGGCCCGGGAGGGGAGAAAGGATTCCCCTGCCGCCTTGCGGGAGCAGATCTCTCGGTGGAAAAACGGCCTTCCCTGTGAGCCGGACAGCCTATATGAGACCTATTGCCTAAGCCTGAAAGAGCAGGGCTTGCGGGACTTGGACGACCTGTTGTTGGATGCACTGGCAGTGGACCCCAGGCGGTATAAGCGGTTTACCCATATTCTGGTGGATGAATTTCAGGACTGTAACCCCTTGCAGCGAAAACTAGTGCAGCATTGGGGACGATATAGCCGCAGCCTGTTTGTCATCGGTGACCCCGACCAGTCTATTTATGGCTTCCGTGGAGCGGACGCCGGATGCTTCCGGTGGCTAAAACAGGAGCGCCCGGAAATGGAATCCATCTCTTTGGAGGAAAACTACCGCTCTGCCCCTGGTATCTTACAGGCGGCGGAAGCGGTGATCTCCTGCAATCCGGGAGAAGGGCGCCATCTCCACGCCAATGCCCCGGAGACGGCCCCCGTGCGTCTGGTGCAGCTTTCTTCCCCAGAGGAGGAGGGGACCTGGGTAGCTCGGGAGATCAAACGGCTTACCGGTGGACTGGATATGTTGGAAGCCCAGAGCATGGGCATGGGGGAGGAGCCGGTGCGGGCTTTCTCCGACATTGCGGTGTTGTGCCGTACCCATCATCAGTTGAAACAGTTGGAGCGGGTTTTGCTGCGCCAGGATATTCCCTGCCTGATCTCTGGGAAAGGCAAGCTGCTGGAACAAGCCCCGGTGCGGGGGGCGCTGGCTTTTTACCGGTTTTTGTTAAATAACCGCGACGTTCATTCCCTGGAAGAGTGCTTGCAGCTGGTGTGGCAGCTGCCCGGAAGTGTACGCCAGCGGGCCGTGAGGCTCCTTTTAGACGAAGGACTTTCCCCCGAACAGTGGCGGGAAAAGGCAAGCGATCTGGGAGCTCTTGCCCCATGGCTGGAGGAATACGAAGCTGCTTTGCCCACAGTTTCCAAAGAGCGGCCCAGAAAGCTGCTGGATGCTTGGCGAGAGCGCCACGGCAACAGCCGCGCTATGGAGCAGCTTTGCCAAACAGCAGCGTTATACGACAGCATGCAGGAGCTCATAGAATCTCTGGATGCCGGGGAAGAGGCAGACGTGCAGCGAGGATGCGGCAAGTATACTTCGGGTGCTGTGCGTCTCATGACACTGCACGGCGCTAAAGGATTGGAGTTCCCGGTGGTATTCCTCTGCGGCGTAGAAAAAGGCTCCCTGCCCTTGGAGCGCAAGGGGGAGCCTGTGGAAATGGAGGAAGAGCGCCGCCTCTTCTTTGTGGGGATGACTCGTGCCCGGGAAGAACTGATTCTTACCAGCGGTGGAGAATCCTCTGTATTTGCTGGGGAGCTGCCTGAAGAGGTGCATCGGGAGACCCCCAAGATACGCCGCCGTCAAGAAGCAGTACAGCTGAGCTTGTTCTGATTACGGCTTTCCTTTGGGGCGAAAAAAGGTGCCGGCCAGCAGGGCGAAAAAGACAGCAGCGGCAACACCTCCGGCGCAGGCGGCGGCTCCTCCCATAAAGGCTCCTAAAAAGCCATCGGAGGCCACGGCTTCCTGAGTGCCTTTGGCCAGTGTGTAGCCAAAGCCGCAAAGGGGCACCGTTGCCCCCGCCCCTGCCCATTGGACAATAGGCTCGTACAGTCCCAGTGCTGTGAGAATGACCCCCGCAGTGACATACCCCACCAGAATCCGCGCCGGGGTGAGGCGGGTGCGATCTATGAGAAGCTGTCCGATGAGACAGAAAGCGCCTCCCACTAAAAATGCTTTGAGATATTCCACAAAAACACCCCTTTCCTTTTTGGGATAGTGTTTCCGGTTTTTAGGGAGGATTATTCTTCAAAGCAGAAATTTTTAAAGAAAGGAATCCTAATCTATGTATAGAGAACTTTTGAGTGAACTGATTCAAGAATACGATGAGGCAAAACTCCAAAATCCGTGTTCCGAAAAGGAGATAGCAAAAGCAGAAAAAATTGTGGGATACCCATTCCCTAATGAGCTAAAAGCGTTGCTTCGCGAAACTGACGGCGACCGGTGGTTTTTGTTATCCGTAAAAGAAATCATGGAAATAGTTGAGTTAAATCGAAGTATTTTATCTGAATCCTTTGAGCCGGATGAATACCTTGAAAAAGTAGACAGGCATATATTTTTCGCAACTAATGGCTGCGGAGACTACTATTGCTACCGGGTTTTGGAAAATGGCGAAGTGGATACTTCTGGAATTTACCTTTGGGATCACGAAGAGTTTGAAACTCGCTATGTGGCAAAGGACATAAAGGATGCTATCGTCAAGTATTATCATAGTGAGATTTGATCTGCAACCGCAAGACCGGATTTATATACGTCCTAATATGGATTTGAAAACTTGTTCTCCTTTTGCCTTCACGCAAAAGTAAACCCGAAATTTTTTTATTCCCGTTGTTTCTCTAAATTTTGCGGACAAGTTCCGCTATGGTAGAGGAAGAGGCAAGCCCGGTCTTTGGCAGGGCCTGCCCGCTATTAGAGGAAAGGCGTGAAGACCATGGGAGTTCGGCTCCTGCTGCGGGAGGAGACCCTTACCGCCCGCATCGTTGGAGAAATTGACCATCATACCGCCAGAGCGGTGCGGGAAGAGATCGACAGCGCGGCGCAAAAAGTAAAGCCCCTGCGGCTTTGTCTTGATTTTACCGAGGTGCCGTTTATGGACAGCTCCGGAGTGGGGCTGATATTGGGAAGATACCGGCTGATGCAGATGTGGCAGGGGCGGGTAATCCTCTGTGGGTTATCGCCTCAGGTGGAAAAGCTGGTGGAAATCTCCGGCCTGAATCGGCTGGTGACCATGGAAAGGAGGGAAAATGATGAAAGCCATGAATGAGATGTCGGTATCCTTTCTCAGCGTTTCTGCCAATGAGAGCTTTGCCCGGGCAGTAGTGGCGGCTTTTGCCTCTCAGTTGGACCCCACTATCGATCAGCTTGCCGATTTAAAAACAGCGGTGTCCGAGGCAGTAACCAATGCCATTGTCCATGGATACCGGGAAACATTGGGAACCGTGTACATAACGGCCAAGCTATATGAGACAGGAAAAATCGTAGTGCGGGTGCGGGATAAGGGTGTTGGCATCCCGGATGTAGAAAAAGCCATGGAACCCCTGTTTACTACCGGCGGGGAGGAAAGGGCTGGCTTGGGGTTTGCTGTCATGCAGAGCTTTTGCGATAAGGTGGCGGTGCGCTCTGCTCTTGGAAAAGGAACGACGGTAACCCTGCATAAGAGCCTGTTGCGGCGCGGGCGGGAACATGAATGACCGCCAAGCATTTATCGCCGCTAATATGGGGCTGGTCCACGCCTGCGCCCAGCGATTCCGGGGAAGAGGCGTGGAGTATGAGGACCTGTTTCAGGCAGGATGCATCGGCCTGATTAAGGCGGCGGATCACTTTGATGAAAGCCGTGGGCTGAAATTCTCCACCTATGCCGTGCCGGTGATCTTGGGAGAGATCAAAGGGGTGTTCCGGCACAATGGAACTGTTAAAGTGGCCAGGGGGCTGCGGGAGCTCTCTCTTCGGGCACGGCGGGAGAGCGAAGCCTTTATGGTAAGAGAAGGCCGTTCTCCCACTGTCAACGAACTTGCCGCCCTGCTGCATGTAGAACCAGAAGAAGCAGCCCTGGCGCTGGAAGCGGGAATGCCCGCTCTTTCTCTCACTGAGGCGGGAGAAGAAGGAGAAAAGGGGCAAGTGGATATCCCAGTGGAGGCTCCCGAAGAGGAAGTTTCGGAGAGATTGGCGCTGGAACAGGTGTTGGATCAGTTGGAAGAACGGGACAAGCTGTTGATACGGGCCCGGTATTTTTCTCACAAGACCCAGACAGAGACCGCCAGACAGTTGGGCATGACCCAGGTACAGGTAAGCAGGCGAGAAAAAAAGATTCTGCAAACTCTACGAACTGCACTGTTGTAGATAGATAAAGCAGCAAATCATTCCTCTTGACAAACTCATGGGAAAAACAGTATAATAATTCAGGTACAGGCGCTGCGGAATTGCCGCAACGCCTCTTTTGATAATAAAGCGGCTTTAAGGGGACGGAATGCCGTCCTATAATTTCGATTCCGCAAAGAAAGGAACGTTTCCATGAGCCAGACCATCATTCCCGCCGATTACAATCCATCCAAAGGGCTGACCCTTTTTCAGACCCAGCAGGCTATTGACAAGATCAAGGTGAATTTTATCCGGAACCTGGAAGAGGCCTTGAACCTGACCCGTGTTTCTGCACCGCTTTTTGTAGATGCTTCCTCGGGTCTTAACGACGATCTGAATAATGTGGAGCGTCCTGTTTCTTTTGATATCCGGGAAACCGGCACTTGCGCCCAGGTTGTTCATTCCCTGGCCAAATGGAAACGGTACGCTTTGTATCAGTATGGCTTTGAGCCGGGTTTTGGTCTGGTAACGGACATGAATGCCATCCGCCGGGATGAGGATATGGATAACCTCCATTCGATTTATGTGGATCAGTGGGATTGGGAAGCCATTATTCCCGATGGGAAGCGGAACGTGGAGTATTTGAAGGACACGGTGCGGAAGATCGTCGGCGCTATCTGTGCCACTGCCGATATGCTCCGGGAAGAATATCCCACCCTCTGTGTGCCCAAGCTGGATGAGGAGATCTCCTTTATTACCACCCAGCAGTTGGAAGACCTGTATCCCAATAAGACCCCCAAAGAGCGGGAAAACCTGTATGTTCGGGAGCATAAGACCACTTTCCTGATGGAGATTGGCGATGTGCTCCATTCCGGCAAGCGCCACGATGGGCGTGCTCCTGATTATGACGATTGGCGTCTCAACGGCGACCTGCTCTTCTGGAACGATGTGTTGGATTCTGCTATGGAAGTTTCCAGCATGGGAATTCGGGTAGACGCCCGTTCCATGGATTCTCAGCTTTCCAAGGCAGGCTGCGATGACCGTCGCCGCTTCCATTTCCACCAGATGGTACTGGATAATATTTTGCCTCTTACGATTGGCGGAGGTATCGGCCAGTCCCGGCTGTGTTTGTTGCTTTTGGGAAAAGCCCATATTGGTGAAGTACAGGTATCCGTATGGGATGAGGAGACCCGGGCAGCCTGTGCAGCCTCTGGTGTCCGGCTGTTGTAACAAATTTTGGGATGCGCCGGAGCAATCTGACGCATCTTTTTTGTTTATTTGCAGAAAAAGGATTGCTATTTTGGCTAAAAGGTATAAAATAGAGAATAGGAAGCTCACCAGACAATGAGAAGACCGCGAGAGGTTTCATGATCTGAAAAGTGGGTAATATAAATCAAAAGGGAGGAGACTCGTTATGAGTAAGCCTGCACCTCGAGATTTTCGTCCTAAACTGCATTTTACCGCTCCTTCCATGTGGCTCAATGACCCCAATGGTCTGGCTTTGGAAAATGGTGTGTATCATCTGTATTATCAGCATTATCCCTATGATACTGTATGGGGCCCTATGCATTGGGGCCACGCAGTGTCTTCCGATCTGCATCATTGGGAGCATCGTCCTATTGCTTTGTACCCCAATGAGTTGGGCATGGTGTTCAGCGGCAGTGCGGTAGTAGATGAAAAAAATGTTTCTGGTTTGGGACAGGATGGCAAGGCACCGTTCATAGCTTTTTGTACCAGCCATGGCGAAAAAGAACAACAGAGCATGGCTTGGAGTTTAGATGGAGGCAACACCTTTACTTGGTTTTCAGGAAACCCTATTATTGGAAATCCTGATATTAGGGACTTCCGCGATCCCAAGGTGTTTGCAAATCCGGTATTGGGTGGCTTCAGTATGATCGTTTCTGCTCAGGACCGAGCCATGCTTTACCATTCTGATAACCTGAAAGAATGGAAAAAAACCGGGGAGTTCGGCCCAGTACCGGAGCTTTCCCAGGAGGGCTTTGTGTGGGAGTGTCCAGATCTTTTTCCTCTTGTGTGTAATGGGAAAGAAATTTGGGTCATGGTATTAAGCGTAGTATTTCCTGCTCCTAAGGGCGGACATCACACAGTCTATTTTACCGGTGATTTCGACGGGAAAACTTTCCATCGCCATGAAGATTCTCCTATGGAACTGTTGGATGGTGGACCCGATTGTTATGCTGGTTCTACTTACTGGGGAA
Source organism: uncultured Clostridia bacterium (assembly GCA_944384915.1). Lineage (GTDB taxonomy): Bacteria > Bacillota > Clostridia > Oscillospirales > Acutalibacteraceae > Heritagella_A. The sequence continues at coordinate 15,305 of CALWVH010000006.1, forward strand.
CCCAGGACCGCATTTTTATTGCGTGGCAGGCGTGTCCCAGTTATGCGGGAGAGGTCCCTACAGGAGAATATTGTGGGCAAATGACATTACCGCGTATTTTTACGCTGAAAGAAACCCCAAGAGGGGTCAAGCTGTCGGCAAAGCCGGTGGGGTTAGAAGATCAGCTGGCCTCTGGTCATACAGCAGGAGAGACACTTTCCAGCGAGACCTTTGCCCTGCGGGTGACAGGCAGCGGAGCAGGGAGCGTTACCCTGTGTAACGATGAGGGAGAAGAAGTAGTTTTCGGCATTGATGAAGAAAACTGTCTTTTTGTAGACCGAAGCCGTTCCACCAATTTGCATTTCAGTCAGAATTATGAAAAGCCAGAGCTGCAATTTTATAGATGCCCCAGATTTGAAACCGGGGAGTGGCAGCTGGATGCGATATTTGATGTCAGCTCATTAGAGTTGTATGTGGATGAGGGGACCCGATGGATGTCCCAGCTCCTGTTTCCTTCTCAACCGTACAAGAAGATAAAATTTCAGGGAAAGATCTGTATTTCTCTTACAGATTTTTTATAAATTTTTTGAAGCAATCAATTTAAAACAGAACAGCAAGAAAGAAAGGTGTTAATTAGGAGTAAAACGTGAGATTCTTTCTCTTGGCATACTGTCAGACCAGAAAGCGTGATGTATGTTTTCTGCGTTTGAAGGTAGATCTATAAAATTTGAACGGATGGTGAAAACGCATTATGAAAAAAGTAGGCATGAAGATCTTGACGGGTGTTTTTGCACTTTTGCTCGTGGCAAGCGCCGGCGGGCTGATCGCAAAGCACACCTTATGGAACCTTCCCACCTCTCAGGATACGGTCATGGTGCCAGAAGAGTTGCTCCAACAGGATGCAAACACAGGAGATATGGTACAGGGCAATCTGCAAACCTTTGCGCAGCCTGGTGATAACAATCCCTCTAATACAGCCCAGGCCAGCGAGGGACAGGCTGCAACGATTGAACTATATCAGGGAAACGCAGAAGTAAACCGGCGCTTTGAGGCCGGCAATATGCTTCCCGGAGATGTGGAAACAGGGTATTTCTGTGTCAAGGTGCATCATCAAAAGGAGCTTTCCTTGTTCTTTAACACAGAAGTGACTGAGGAAACCCAGAATCTGGGAGACGCTCTATTTGTAAAGGTCACCAATATGGATTCTGGAGAGGTGCTTTGTGATGCTCCTTTCTCTGAGGTGCAGGGAAAAGAGTTTTCTACCCTTCTGCCCAAGGCGGATAGCGGAGAGACAGTAGTGTATTATCGTGTGGATGTTTATACAGACACTTCCATGGGGAATGAATATCAAGGAGCAGCCCTCAAAGCAGACCTTAACTGGTATGTAGAGGATGATGGAAGTTTGACGCCTCCTCAGACAGGAGATACCTCCAATATTGTACTTTGGGTTGTGTTGGGTGTGTCCTGTGTAGTTCTGATCGTTCTCTTGTGGTGCAGAAGCAGAAAGGGGGATGCAAAGAATGGATAAGCGAAATCAATTCAGAAAAAAAGCAGTAGCTCGCCTTGTAGCAATGATTGCCCTGGTTTCTATGCTGGCTATGACCACCTATGCGCTGACAGCTTCTGTTGCAAGCGTGAAGGATAACGAATTCCAGATGGGAACGGTAGAAATCGGACTCAACAATGGAAAAACAGTTTTTGACGGCAGCGATTTGAATATGGAGCCGGGACGCTCTATTAAAAAGGACTTCACTCTGGAAAATCTGGGTACAGCCGAAGCCTATTTCCGTTTGTATCTGGAGAATATGGAGGGAACCCTTCAGGAAGAGCTGACTTTTGAAATTTATGACGGTGATGAGCTGCTGTTTGCGGGAAGACCGGAAACTCTGACCCAAGAGAATCCTTGTGTGGGCACTACCCCTCTCAAGGTGGGAGAGACCCGTACCCTGACAGCTGTGGTCAAGATGAATGAAAGCGCAGGAAACACGCATCAAGCCAGCGATTTTTCTTTTGACATTACGGTAGACGCAGTACAGTCCAAGAATAATCCTGATAAAGAATTTTAATTTTTGGGAGAACTCTTTGACAATACTGAGATAAGCCAATGGTTGTGATCCTGATTGAGGGATTGCATAGCAGGGAAAGGATCAATGCTGAGATATCCCTGTATCCATTAGATTCGCGCATCAAAGTTAAAGGAGCTGCTGATGAGAGTGAAGAAAGCTTTAAATATTACCCTTCGAGTACTCACCACTGTAATTTTGATATTTTCTATTTGTGTGATGATATTTACCATTATTTCAGTGAATACTGTGGGAAAAGATGCTGACTTTTTAGGCTATAAACCCTATATTGTATTGTCGGACTCCATGCAGGATACATTTGAAGTGGGAGATCTTTCTATTAGCCGTGCGACAGATGTAGAAATGCTGGAGCCAGGAGACATTATTACTTTTAAATCCATTGATCCATCCAATTATGGCGAAGTGGTCACCCATAAAATCCGGGAGATCACCACATACGAAGGAGAACCGGCATTTGTCACTTATGGTACTACCACTGGGGTAGACGACTTATATCCGGTGCCTTTTGACAATGTGATTGGAGAGTATCAGTTCCGGCTTCCCAAGATGGGATACTTTTTTGAATTTTTGATTTCTCCTACCGGTTATGTTGTTGTAATCCTGATCCCCTTCCTGCTGCTGATCCTTTTGCAAGCGATCCACTTTATAAAGCTGCTGCGCCAGTATAAGCGGGAGCTGCGTGCCGAAGCAGCGGAGCAGAAAGCGCAGGTAGAAATGGAGAGAAGAAGAGCGCAGGAGATGGAAGAAGAGCTGGAAAGACTGCGCGCACAAGTAAAAGAACATTCTATGGACAGCTCAAAATCAGATGTTGAGTAACAAGGAAGGGTGTGATATTTTTGTACAGAAGACATCAAAGGTCTAGAAATGTGTCCCAGAGTTTTATGCACAAAGGGGCACGAATTTTCCTGATTGCGGCAGTCGCCGTGCTTGCCTGTTCGATTACCGTGTTTGCCTGGTTCCAGGCGAATGTTACCAATACCGGCAACTCCATAACCACTACTGGCTATGAGTTGACGGTGGCAGTTAAAAACAATAATGGCGATGTAGCAGTGACGGATAATAAGTGCAACTTGAGCGCTAATGCTTCGTATACGATTACTTTAACCGCCGGAGATGATGGAGCTTCTACCGGCTATTGCGAGATCGCCACAGGTGAAAATAAGTGGTATACCGGCCAGATCGATAAGGGGAATATGTTTACCTTTACCTTTGTTCCGAAAACAACCGGTGAATATACCTTCACCGCTATGTGGGGAACGTACGCAGAAACTCCTAATGTAGAAAACAATGGAACTTTGGCGCTTGGCACAGCAAACTCCAATTCCAATCAGTTGACGGCACCGGCTGCTCCCGAAGTAACCGAGCCGGAAACGGATCCTGAAGAAGAGCCTGCAACAGAAGAGCCGGAGAAAGACAATACCTCTACATTAGAGTCTTCTTCTGAGGAAACCACCTCTTCTACTGATACTACTTCTGGAGTAAGCGGAACGGAGGAGAACTCTACCGTCTCTGGAACTTCTGAGGTATCCGGAACTGAAACCGACACCGAGACTGAGACCGAGACCGCTCCCGTTACGGAGGATTCCCCTGCTACAGAGGGTTCTTC
>CALWVH010000007.1 GCA_944384915.1 uncultured Clostridia bacterium
GCTCCAAGATACGGTCGGCCAAGGTGCTTTTACCGTGGTCGATGTGGGCAATGATGCTGAAATTTCGTATTTTATCCTGTGGCACTGCCAAAGTACAATCACCTGTTCTTTCCGGTAAAATAAATTCCATATAATCAGAATCAGTATAGCACAGGAGCGGCAAAAAGAGCAAGAAAAAAGGCGGTGATTTTTCACCGCCGGAAAGGATTTATTTGTGGAGGGTCAAAACTCTCTGGAAGTGCGGGCCCGCAGGCTGGACAACAGAGCTTTTAGCACATCCTCTGCGACTCCCAATTCTTCTTGTGTGCAGCCTGCAAGGGATTGGGAGATGGTATGGAGATAGAGGGGGGAGGAGGCTTCCAGGCTGTCCATTACCAGCTGGTCAAGGGTACAGTGAAGGGAATTGGCAATTTTTATTAAAGTAGGAAGGCTCACCTTGGTGGAACCCGTCTCAATATGGCTCATATGGGGCTTAGAAAGGTCTACCAGGTCTGCCAACTTTTCCTGAGAAAGCCCCTGTTTTTTCCGTGCTTCGCGAATGCGCTCTCCAATTTTTTGATAATTGACCTCCATAAAGATACCACCCTTTTAATTTGATGATAATCTTTATTGTATGCACACTATGTCTATGATATAATTATCTGCATAGACATAGTGTTTATGTAGATAATTAAAATTGGAGAATTTAAAATGGAAAAAAGATGCTTTCTGTTTGGACATAAAGTGATAACAGAACCTGTAGAACATAGTTTGGAAAGAGCAATCGACAGAAGTATTGTAGAATTCCAAATAACTGAATTTATGGTAGGCAATTATGGGGAGTTTGATAAATTGTGTGCTAGAAAACTACAAAAAGCAAAAGAAAAGTATCCACATATCCATATATATTCTGCTTTGGCGTATTATCCAGAAAAAAACAAATGGAGATTGCCTGAAAAGTTTGATGGATTCTATTTTCCCGATGGACAAGAAAGAGTTCCACCAAAAGCCGCTATTCCAAAGCTAAATTCCTATCTGGTAGATACTTCTGATCTAATTATTTGCTATGTTTCGTACATTTCTAATGGGGCATATTCTGTGTTAAGGTATGCGCAGAAAAAGTCAAAAAGAAAACCCTTTATTATCAATTTGGGAGATATAAAATAAAAGGAGCCTTTCGTCTTTCGAGAAAGGCTCCTCCAATTAACAGCTTATGCATAAAGGAAAACATTTTAGATCACCATGCCTCCATTGACCCCCAGCACCTGGCCGGTGATAAAGGAGGATTGTGGGGAACACAAAAACAGCGCGGATTTCGCCACATCCTCTGGGGTGCCCAGCACTTCCAAAGGCGTTTCCTCCCGCAGCTCTTCCAGCACCTCCGGGGAAAGATGCCCGTTCATCTCCGTCTGGATGACCCCCGGCGCAATGCAGTTGACCCGGATGCCCGATGGACCGGCCTCCTTGGCCAGGGCTTTTGTCAGGCCGATAACTGCGGCCTTGGCGGCGGAGTAGTGGACCTCGTAGGAGGCCCCTACCTGCCCCCACATAGAGCTGATATTGACAATGCAGCCCTTTTGCCGGCGGATCATGGCGGGCAGCGCCCGACGACAGCAGAGGAACACCCCCTTGACGTCCACCCGGAACAGCTCGTCCCACTCCTCCTCGGTAAGGTCGGTAAACAGCTTTTGCTGTGCAATGCCCGCGTTGTTGATGAGGGCCTCCACCGTGCCCAGTTCTTTTTCCGCAGTGGAAAATAGGCGCTCCACGTCGGCAGCGTTGCCGATGTCGGCGGGAATGGCAAGGGCCACACCCCCCTCCCGGCAAATGTCGGCAGCTAAGGCTTCGGCCTTTTCCCGGCTATTGCGGTAATTGACCGCTACCGCCCAGCCCTCCTGGGCAAACAATCGGGCGCAGGCGGCGCCAATACCCCGGGAAGCCCCGGTGATAATGACAGTTTTCATGATAGGCCCTCCTTTATTCCAGATTCCCGGTAAGCAGCATAATGGCAGAAAGGGCTGCCAGCGGGGCGGTCTCGGTGCGGAGAATGCGGGGGCCTAATGTGGCGGTGATGGCTCCGCTTTCTGTTAGGGCTTGTACCTCGGTTTCGTCCACGCCGCCCTCGGGGCCGATAAAGAAGGACACCGTTTTCCAGTCCGGCGATATCGCCGCCGAAAGGGGTTGTCCGCCTCCCTCGTAAAAAAGAAGCACCGGGCCGTTTTCCGCAGCGCGTTGGAGGGCTTTGGCAAATTCCATAGGCGGCAGCACTTGAGGCAAAATCCCCCGGCCGCTCTGTTTGGCGGCTTCGTCGGCGATTTTTTGCCAGCGGGCGGTTTTCTTGGCGGCGGATTTTTCATCCGGGCGGGAAACGCACCGGCGCATAGCAACAGGTACGATCTCACAGGCGCCCAACTCCACCGCCTTCTGGACGATGGCGTCCATTTTATCCCCCTTGGGGATTCCCTGGTATACCGTCACCTTAATAGAAGGCTCGCTTTGGGAGGGGGCGCGCTCCAGCACCCGCACCCAGACTTCCTCTCCGGAAAAGCCCGTGATCTCACATTGATAGTCAGTACCTACTCCGTCGCAAAGGGTGAGGGGTTCCCCTACCTTCATCCGCAGGGAGCGGGCAATATGGCGGCCGTCCTCTCCGGTGACGGCGGTTTCTTCCCCGGAAAACGGGGGAACAAAAAATCGGGGCATAAATCACCCTCCTTTATTTTTGATGATGGCAGGGACGCGCCTTGCGCTCCCCGTTCTTTTTCGGCCCCTTCCAGGCGGCAATGGCAATAGCAATCAGAGGGTTGATCCACCCAAAGAAGGTAAAGGGGCCGTACTGCCACGCCGAGACCCCAAGGGTACTTTCGGTAAACCCAGCCCCGGTGCTGTAGGGAACAATGCCGCCAAACACCGTGCCGGAATCCTCTAGGGAACGGCTGAGGTAGCAGGGCTGCAAATCCCGGGCCTCATATTCGGGGCGGAACAGCCGCCCAGTCATAATGATGGCTACATATTGCTGGCCGGTTCCCAGCAGGATGCCCCAAGCGGTGAGGATGGTGGCGATTACCAAGCCTTTTTCGCTGTGTACCCGAGAAAGCACCTTTTCTGCCAGAGCCCGGGCCATGCCGGTGCTCTCAAAGACCCCGGCAAAGCTCAGAGCAATGAGCATCAAGGCAATGGTTTTCATCATCCCCAAAATGCCGCCCCGGTTTAAAAGGGTGTCCGCTGCGGCTACCCCAGTGGAGCCGGTATAGCCGTCCATGATGACCCCCAGCAGGGAGGAAAAATCCCGGCCCTGCACCAGCCCGCCACAGAGCAGCCCCAAGGCCGCTGCTGCCAGCAAACCCGGAAGAGCAGGCACCCGGAATACCACCATGAGGATCACCAGCACCGGCGGGATGAGAAGCAGGGGATGGATGGTAAAGGCGGATTGGAGGGCGCCGGAAATTTCAGATACCGAAGCGCCCGATTGGGAAGCGCCGGGAAGCAAAAAGCCCATAACGCCGTAAATGAGCACGCACACCACATAGGTGGGCACGGTGGTGCCCATCATGCAGCGGATATGGTCGAAAATATCCGCGCCGGAAACCGAGGGGGCCAGGTTGGTGGTGTCGGATAGAGGGGACATTTTATCCCCAAAATAGGCTCCAGAGACAATGGCGCCCACCGTCATAGGGGCCGGCACCCCCATGGCAGAACCGATGCCGAACAGGGCCACCCCCACGGTGCCGATGGTGGAAAGGGAGCTTCCCACCGCCAGAGAAACCACCGAACACAGCAGCAGGGCCGTCACCAAAAAGAAAGAGGGCGAGATGAGGGTCAGACCATAGTCGATCATGGTGGGGATAATGCCGCCGATAATCCACGCCCCGATGAGGGCGCCGATAACGATAATAATCAAAATGGCCGGCAGTGCTGCATGGATGGTCTCCATAATCCCCTCTTGCATCTCTTTCCAGGAAAAGCCCAGGCATTTTCCCACCACGCCCGCCACTACCGTACTGAAAAGCAAGGGAATATGCGGGGTGGTTTTCAGCACCACCGTCATAAAGATGACGCAGGCAATGAGGAACAGAAATACTGCGGCAGCCACCGGGAACGGGGCTTTTTTATCAGAAGTCACGGCACTCACTCCCTTCAAAGTACAGATTTATTATAGCGCGGTGGAAAAGGGAAAATCAACCGCAAAATAAAAGGGCGCGGCCCCCGTTTTGGGAAAACCGCGCCTAATCAATGGTCGGTGCTATCAAATTTCGGAAGTCTCCGGCATCTGCTCTTCTCCCCAAAAGGACAGACGTCCCAGCCTAACTTACCGGAAAGCCTCTCTGCTGCTGTGCCCATTGCACAGCCTATATAATCGGCAGCGCCGGAGTCCCCGAAAAGAACCAGACAAATCTGATCACAGAAGGCTGTTTCTGCGCCTTTATTATACGGTTGGGGTTTCGTTTTGTCAATTCTATTTTACAATCAAAGTATATGCCATTGTATAGGCTATTATCCGATCCCGCCGTAGCAGAATCCCAAAACCAGCACCAAAATGGTGAGGGGGACATAAATAAACCGGGCGGCAAATCCAAAGGCGCGGCTTAAAGGCTTTTTGCGGCCTTCTTCCAGCTCCTGCCGGATACGCCGGTAACCCAGCACATAATAGATGGACACCGCTCCCAGCACTGCGCCGGTGGGTACCACCACAATAGAGACAAAATCCATCCAGCTTCCCACATTGGCCTCGCCTTCCAGGAAGATGCCTGCTGCCAAAGTTACCAGACCGCACAAGGCCACTGCCAGCTTTCGGGGCATATGGAACCGGCTCTGCCAGCTTTCGATGACCGCCTCAAACATATTGATGAGGGAGGTAATGCCGGCAAAGGCCACCGAGACAAAGAAAAATACCGCAAACACATTGCCAAAGGGGATTTCCCGGAAAATACCCGGCAGGGTGATAAACAGCAGGGAAGGCCCGGAGGTGGGTTCGATGCCAAAGGCAAACACCGCAGGCATAATGGCCAGGGCCGAGAGCATAGCGGCCAGAGTGTCAAACAAAGCGGTGCGCAGGGAGGCGGCGGGAATATCCGCGGATTTATCCAGATATGCACCGTAGACGATCATCCCAGAGCCGGTGATGGATAGGGAGAAGAAGGCCTGTCCCATAGCCATGATCCAGGTGTCGGCCTTGAGCAGGGCCTCCCACTTGGGCACAAAGAGAAACTCATAACCGGCCAGCGCCCCGGGCAGAAAAGCCACCCGTACCGCTACAATGAGGAACAGCACAAAAAACAGGGGCATGAGCACCTTGCTCACTTTTTCAATGCCCTTGGAAACGCCGGTAAATACCACGGCGCATACCAGCACCACTACTAAGATGTGCCAGGGGATGCTTCCAAAATCTCCGGTAGCCTGGGAGAAATAGACCTGGGCGTCCGTGCGGAACATTTCCCCGGTGGCAGAGCCCCAGCAGGCCCGCAGCACCCAGCCCAGGATCACCGCATAACCGATGGCGATGCCCAAGGAACCCAACAGAGGAATCCAGCCTAAGATCTCTCCGAGACGGCCTCCGTGTTTTTTATCCGCCGCGGCAAAGCAGCAGCGGTAGGAGCCCAGGGTGCCGGTTCGTGCCAGACGGCCCACGGCAAATTCTGCCGAAAGCCCCACCCAGCCGAACAAAAACACAAAGAGAAAATAGGGGATCAAAAAAGCAGCCCCACCGTATTGCCCCAAACGATAGGGGAACATCCAGATGTTTCCCAAACCGACGGCGGAACCTACACAGGCAATAATAAAACCGAAAGAGGAGCTAAAGCTCCCATTTCGGTGTGTTGTATTTTGAGGTGATTTTTCCATATGAATCATTCCTTTCCCGTGAAGATGCGGAGCCTTTGACAGCACCGCATACACTGTGCGGAGAACCCTAATTATACCACAGTTTCACGGGATTGCAAAACCGTCCTCTGTTCTCCGTCCCGGTATTTTTTGGGGGTAACCCCTTTGTATTTTTTAAAGGAGCGGATAAAGTAGCTCAGATCGTTAAATCCGCAGTCCATCGCCACCTGGGTCACTGGCAGATCGGTAGAGGTGAGAAGATAAGAAGCCCGTTCCAAGCGGTAATAATTCAGATATTCAATAGGGGTGCGGTGGGTCATAGCCCGGAAAAACCGGCAGAAGTACTTGGAGGACATCCCCGCTGCCCGGGAAACCTCCTCCAGAGAGATATCCTTGGAAAAATTTTCTTCCATAAACCCCAGCGCCTGCTTTAGCTGCCGGATTCCTCGCTTTTGTTCCCATGCCTCCCCCAGCCCTGGGGAAACGGCTCCTTTTTGCAGCAGGGTACCGAAAAAGCGATACAATTCTCCCTGCATCAACAGTTCGCTGCCTTCTCCTCCCGCATTTACCGCAGAAAAAAGGCCCTGCAAAATCGGGATAAAGTCTGTCATGGAGGCGGGGTAATATTCCTGTGCCACCAGCTGGTGAGAGAGGAACTTTTCCAGCGCAGCCCGGCACGCTGTTTGCCCTTGGGCAAAGGGGCGCAGGTCAAAGACGATACATTCATACACACAGTCACGGGGAAATCCCCCGTGAAGCACACTGCCGCCGATAAGGGCATAATCCCCCTTTTGCAGCAGCAATTCCCGCTGGTCCAGGTTTAGGAAAAATTCCCCTTCCAGTATCCGGATGAGCTCAAATTCCATATGCCAGTGATAGGGCATGGCATAGCGGGGATGGCGGCTGTCAATATGGTGGAACTCCACAGGAAATTCCTGGGTGCCCCGCTGGCGTTCTTCATTATATTCCCAGTACTGCATAAGTTCCCTCCCGGTGAAAATTGTCCTGCCCCTGCCCGGGAACCCCGGATAAACGCCAAAAAGGGAACACAGACAGAGCAGCCATAGCTCTTCCACGTATCCCCAAAAGGAGCACGGACACAAAATAGTCAAAAAGAAAGTGAATATTTTACTGTTTTTTGCCATTATATCACAAGAAGAAACACAGTGGCAAGGGGTATAATCAAACTATAAGAAAAGCGGCGACAGGCCGCAGTTAAATATCCAGCGGGGAACGGAATCCCGCTGTTTTGGGAGGTTGTACATATATGGCAGAAAGCAGACTGATTGGAAAGTATCCGGTAATCGGTATCCGCCCCACCATCGACGGCCGCAGAGGACCCCTGAAGGTGCGTGAGTCCCTGGAAGACCAGACCATGAACATGGCAAAGGCCGCAGCAAAGCTGTTTGAAGAGAATCTTCGCTATACCAACGGCGAGCCGGTGAAGGTGGTCATTGCGGATTCCACCATTGGCCGTGTGCCGGAGAGCGCCGCTTGCGCCGACAAGTTCCGCCGGGAAGGCGTGGATATTACCCTCACCGTGACTCCCTGCTGGTGCTACGGCGCGGAGACCATGGACATGGACCCCCAGACCATCAAGGCTGTTTGGGGCTTTAACGGCACCGAGCGTCCCGGCGCAGTGTATCTGGCTTCTGTGCTGGCATCCCATGCCCAGAAGGGCCTGCCCGCCTTTGGCATTTATGGCCATGACGTGCAGGAGGCCGACGCTACCGGCATCCCCGAGGACGTAAAGGAGAAGCTGCTGCGGTTTGGCCGCGCTGCTGTTGCCGCCGCCACCATGCGGGGCAAGTCCTATTTGCAGATTGGTTCTATCTGCATGGGCATCGGCGGTTCCATCATCAGCCCCGAGTTCTTTGAGGAATATCTGGGAATGCGTGTGGAATCCGTGGACGAGGTGGAAATCATCCGCCGCATGACGGAGAACATTTACGACAAGGACGAGTTCGAGAAGGCACTGGCATGGGCCAAGGCCAACTGCCCCGAGGGCTTTGACAAGAACCCCGAGTGGATGCAGAAGACCCCCGAGGAGAAAGAAAAGGATTGGGAGTTTGTGGTCAAGATGATGTGCATCATCAAGGACCTGTACAACGGCAACCCCAACCTGCCCGAGGGCTGCGAGGAAGAGCGTCTGGGCCACAACGCACTGGCCGGCGGCTTCCAGGGCCAGCGTCAGTGGACCGACTTCTACCCCAACTGTGACTTTGCAGAATCCCTTTTGAATAGCTCCTTCGACTGGACCGGCGCACGGGAGCCCTATGTGCTGGCCACCGAGAATGATACCCTCAACGGCGTTTCCATGCTGTTCGGCAAACTCCTCACCAACCGTGCCCAGATCTTCGCAGATGTGCGCACCTATTGGAGCCCCGAGGCTGTGAAGAAGGCCACCGGCTACGACCTGGAAGGCGTTGCCAAGGAGTCTCAGGGCTTTATCCACCTGATTAACTCCGGCGCTGCCTGCATCGATGCCTGCGGCGAAGTAAAGGACGCAGAGGGCAACGGCGTCATCAAGCCCTTCTGGGAGATGACCGAAGAGGATATGCAGGCTTGCCTGAAGGCCACCACCTGGAATGCAGCAGACCGCGGCTATTTCCGTGGCGGCGGATATTCCTCTCGTTTTGAGACCCGGTGTGAGATGCCCGTAACCATGATGCGTCTGAATCGCGTAAAGGGTCTTGGCCCGGTGATGCAGATTGCAGAAGGCTGGACCGTAGCTCTGCCTCAGGAAGTTTCCGACATCCTGTGGAAGCGCACCGACTACACCTGGCCCTGCACCTGGTTTGCCCCCCGCCTCACCGGCAAGGGCGCCTTTAAGTCCGCTTATGATGTGATGAATAACTGGGGCGCTAACCATGGCGCCATCACCTATGGCCATATTGGCGCTGACCTGATTACCCTGTGCTCTATCCTGCGTATCCCGGTGTGCATGCACAATGTGCCCGAGGAGGACATTTTCCGTCCCGCAGCTTGGAATGCCTTTGGTATGGATAAGGAAGGCCAGGACTACCGTGCCTGCGCCGCCTATGGCCCCATGTATAAGTAATTAACTATCATTTTATAAGGGTGCGGCGGCACAAAGCCGCTGCACCTTCTTTTTTGGAAAGGAGTGACCCCCACATGAAGGAATCCCGTATCCTAGCTTTTGACTTCGGCGCTTCCAGTGGTCGGGCCATGCTCTGCCGGTGGGACGGCGAGACCATCTCCATGGAGGAAATCCACCGCTTCTCCAACGACCCGGTAGAGGTAAACGGCACATTGTTCTGGGACGTGCTTCGGTTGTTCTTCGAGATCAAGCAGGGCCTTCTCAAGGCCAAACGGGCCGGCGGCTTCGACAGTATCGGTATCGACACTTGGGGCGTGGATTTTGGCCTGCTGGATGAAGACGGATATCTGCTGGAAAATCCCGTCCATTATCGGGACGCCCGTACTCAGGGCATGATCGAGGAAGCATTTAAGCTGCTTCCCAGAGAGCGGTTCTATGAGATCACCGGCACCCAGTTTATGGAGTTTAATACCGTATTCCAGCTGCTGGCCCTGAAAAAACAGCGCCCCGGCCTGCTGGAACGTGCCAAGACCCTGCTGCTGATGCCCGACCTTTTTGCCTATCTTCTCACCGGCAACAAGGTGACAGAGTATTCCTGTGCTTCCACCACCCAGATGATGGACGCCCATACCCGCCAGTGGTCCCAGGAGATTTTGGACGCCCTGGGGCTGCCTGGGGACATTCTCACCCCCATTGTGCCTTCTGGTTCGGAGGTGGGAAAACTTTCTCCCGCTATTTGCGAGGAGCTGGGGCTGGAACCGGTACCGGTAATCGCAGTGGCAGGCCACGACACACAGAGCGCTATGGCTGCCGTGCCCGCCCTTTCTTCTCCCTTTGCCTTTGTCAGCTGCGGCACCTGGTCCCTCATGGGCACTGAGCTGCCGGAGCCGGTCATCAACGAGACCTCCCTGGCCTGTGATATTACCAACGAAGGCGGCTATAACAACTGTGCTTCCTTCCTCAAAAACATCACCGGTCTGTGGCTCATTCAGGAGAGCCGCCGCCAGTGGATACGGGAGGGCATCCAGCGCAGCTACTACGACATGGAAATGCTGGCTCGGGCGGAAGAACCCTTCCGGTGCTTTATCGACCCCGACGACCCGGTGTTTACCCCTGCTGGAAACATTCCCCGCCGGGTGCGGGAATACTGCCGCAAGACCGGGCAGCCTGTGCCGGAGACTGACGGCCAGGTGGTGCGGTGTATTTATGAGAGCCTTGCCATGAAATATGCCGTGACTTTGGACTTGCTGCGCACCTGCACCGGGGAAACCTACGACGCCCTGTATATTGTGGGCGGCGGCACCAAGGACGGGATGCTCTGCCAGATGGCGGCGGATTCCTGCGGTATGGAAGTTTCCGCAGGGCCGGCGGAAGCCACGGTGCTGGGAAATGTGCTGATCCAGCTGCTGGCAACCGGTAAAGTGGAGTCCCTGGCACTGGGACGGCAGGTCATGGCAAAGATGCCCGACCTGAAGCGCTATGAGCCGGAAAATCCGGAAGCCTGGGCAGAACAGCGCAAGCGTTTTGAAGAAATTATTGGGAAATAACCCGTATTAAGAAAGGAAATGGAATATGGAGCTTTCATACATGGAGATCCGCGAGCAGATCTGCGACGTGTGCCACAAAATGTGGCAGCTTGGCTGGGTAGCCGCCAACGACGGCAATGTATCCGTCAAGCTGGAGGACGGCACCTTTTTAGCCACCCCCACCGGCATCAGCAAGAGCTTTATTACCCCCGATAAGCTGGTGCGCATTGACGATAAGGGCAATGTGCTGGAAGGGTTGGAGGGCTATCGTCCTTCTTCCGAGATCAAAATGCACCTGCGCTGCTATCAGGAGCGGGACGATGTAGGCGCGGTAGTACACGCTCACCCGCCCACTGCTACCGGTTATGCTGTAGCTCATGTGCCTCTGGATGAGTATTCCATGATCGAGACCATCATCGCCATCGGTTCTGTGCCGGTGACCCCCTTTGGTACTCCCTCCACCAACGAGGTGCCCGAGGCCATCGCTCCCTATCTGGGAGAGCATGACGTAGTGCTGCTGGCCAACCACGGCGCGCTTTCGGTGGGTGCAGACCTGATTACCGCCTATTACCGGATGGAGACACTGGAGCTGTTCGCCAAGATCAGCCTCAACGCCCATCTGCTGGGCGGCGCCAAGGAGCTGCCCCGGGAGAATATTGACCGGCTGATCTCCATGCGGGCCAATTATAAGGTGACAGGCCGTCATCCCGGCTATAAAAAGTATTCCGAATAAGCAATGAAAAACGCCCCGAAAAAACTACTGTTTTTTTCGGGGCGTTTCTGGTATACTGAACGTAAGAGATCTATCCAAAGGAGAGTTGCCATGTTTGCCCGTTGGATCGAAGGCTTCCGGTTCTGCATCAAAGATCTGATCGATGCGCCCAGTGTGCGCATGATGCAGCAGTTCACCCAGCACGGAGATGTCTCCACGTTGGAACACTGTTTGACTGTGGCCTTTGTTAGTTATCTGATCTGCCGGATCGTGGGATTGAATTTTTATGCCGCTGCCCGGGGCGGGCTGCTCCACGACCTGTTTTTATATGACTGGCACAAGCCCAACCCCTATCCGGGGCTCCATGCTTTTTCCCACCCTAAAATCGCCCTGTACAATGCCCGGAAAAATTTTTTCCTTACCCCTCTGGAAGAGGAGATCATCCGCACCCATATGTGGCCTCTGACCTTGCGGGCCTTTCCCCGCCATGGGGAGAGTTTTGTCGTCTCCTGCGCCGATAAGCTCTGCGCGATTTTGGAGACCTTGGGCCTGATCCGCCGGTTCCGCACAACGGAAGCCCTGGGGTGGATTATCCTGCTCTGCCGCAACCTTCCTGCCCAAGAATTATGAATATCTGCTGTTTTGCCCCCGAAAATTCCGGGGGCTTTTTGTTTGTCAAAGAATTTGAACCAAATATGCACGAAAAAAACCCGGCATAATTCGTCGATATCCTGAAATTTTGGAAACGGGGATTTTTGTTGGAAATCCTCTTGCGATTCATTTCACAAGGTGCTATGATGGTCTCGCTCAAAATCAAATCCGCTTTGGAGAAAAGGGGACTCCAAAACGGAGAGGCAGGAGGACACGCCGGTAGGCGGTCTTCCTATCCAGCCGAAAGAGGAGGAGTTGTATGTTCAGACTCAAATGGCTGTGGAAGTATATGGGCAAAAAGAGGCATCTGTTTGTGCTCGGTATGATCCTGTCTGCCGTCACATCATCTATGCTGATTATTAACCCCATGCTTTCACAAAAACTCATTGACGAAGTCATCACCCCACAAAATACCGCTTTGCTGCTTCCCTTGCTGGGAGCCATGATGGCAGTACAGGTGATCCGCTTAGCGTTGCGGTATGTGATGATCGTGTTTTTGGAGAAAAACAGCCAGCAGATGCTGGACGATGTGCGCCGGAAAATGTTTGATGTGATCCAGAACCAGGACCATGTGTTTTTCAGCCGTATCCGTACCGGCGATCTGATGACCCGTATGACCAACGACCTGGATATGATCCGCCACAGTCTGGCCTGGATCTCCTATGTGAGCGTGGACTCCATCGTTACTTTTATTGTGACGCTGATCTTTCTGTTCACCGTAAACTGGCAGCTCACCCTTTGCCTCGCGGCGGTAACCCCCTTTATCGTCATCGTGACCCGGGTGTTTTCCAAGATCATTCATCCCATGTATGTAAAGCTCCGTGACCGGCTCTCGGCCCTCAATACCGTTGCCCAGGAAAATATTGCCGGCAACCGGGTGGTTAAGGCCTTTGCCCGGGAGGAGTTTGAAAAGCAGAAGTTCGACGAGAAAAACCAGGAGTTCCGGAACATCAACCTGAAGACCACCTATGTGGGCGTCAAGTTTAACCCGGTGATCGACCTGTTTTCCCAGTCCATGACCATTATCACCCTGCTGGCAGGCGGTATCTTTATGATTAACGGCAACCTCACCGCCGGTCAGATGATGGCTTTTTCTTCTTTGACCTGGGCTCTTGCCAATCCCCTGAAGAACCTGGCCATGATCATCAACGACATTCAGCGGTTCTCCGCTTCCAGTTCCATGATCATCGAGATCTTTTACGCCCAGCCCACCATTGTGGACCATGCTTCCGCCAAGGAGCCGGACCATCGGCTGCGGGGCGAGATCGATTACGACCATGTGAACCTGAAGGTAGGGGGCAAGACCGTTCTGGAAGACATTACCCTTCATGTGCCTGCCGGCCACAAGCTGGGAGTGATGGGCACCACCGGAAGCGGCAAGACCTCCCTTGTGAACCTGTTGAACCGTTTCTATGATGTGACCAGCGGCACCGTCTCTATCGACGGCATCGACGTGCGGGAGATGCCCCTGTCTACCCTGCGTCGCAGTGTGGCTATGGCCATGCAGGATGTGTTCCTGTTCTCCGACAGCGTAGAGGGCAACATCGCCTATGGTGTGCCGGATATGACCTTTGACGAGGTGCGTGCCTGCGCCAAGGCGGCGGACGCCGACGGCTTTGTCAATCGCATGGAGGAGCAGTATGATACCCTTATCGGCGAGCGCGGCGTGGGCCTTTCCGGCGGTCAGCGGCAGCGTATTTCCTTGGCCCGTGCCATTGCCATGAAGCCCTCTGTCCTGGTGCTGGATGATACCACCAGCGCTGTGGATATGGAGACCGAAAAATACATCCAGCATCAGCTGCGGAACCTGCCATTCCCCTGTACGCAGGTGATGATCGCCCAAAAGGTGAGCTCGGTGCAGGATGCGGATGAGATTATTATTCTGGATGAAGGAAAAATCATCGAACGGGGCACCCATGAAGAGCTGCTGGCAAAGCACGGCTACTATTATGGCATCTGGGCCCTGCAAAACAGCATAGAGGAGGTGGACCCTCTTGGCGCGTAACCGATTTGATCAGGACGAAGAGCTGGAAAGCCCATTTAATTTTGAAAACCTGAAAAAGGTCATGGTCTATGTAGCCCGGTATAAGTGGTGGATGATTATGGCGCTGGCCCTCAGTGCAGTGGGCAGCGTGGTGGGCCTCACCGGTCCTATGCTTATCCAGCAGGCCATGGACATTGCAATCCCGGATAAAAACGTACAGCTTTTGCTGCGTCTTACCGGTCTTCTCACCGTTACCATACTGGTAAATATCGGATTCAATGCGATCCGTACTGTTATTGTGGCCAAGGTAGGCCAGAATATTGTATACGACCTGCGGAAAGACCTGTTCGACCATTTGCAGGACCTTCCCTTCTCTTATTACGACAACCGTCCCCACGGAAAGATTTTGGTGCGCGTGGTACACTATGTCAATTCTGTATCCGACGCTCTTTCCAACGGTATTCTCAACTTTATTATTGAGATCATCAACATTGTCTTTATTATCGTGTTTATGATCCAGGTGAGCCCGCCCCTGGCTGGGATTACCGTAGCCGGTCTGCCGGTAGTGGCCTTCTTTATCTGTCTCATTAAACCCCGGCAAAGAAGAGCTTGGCAGGCGGTTTCCAACAAAAACTCTAACGTCAATGCTTTTGCCCAGGAATCCATTGAAGGTGCTCGAGTGACCCAGGCATTTGATCGTCAGGAAGAAAACCTGAAAATCTTTGACCGGGTTATGGGCGAACGCCGCAAGGCCTGGATGGGGGCTATTTACATCTCCAATACGGTGTGGTTCACCACAGAGACGGTCTCTCAGATCGTGTTCTCCCTGGTGTACATCGCCGGCGCATACTGGTTCAATCCCATGGCTTCCTTTGGCGTACTGTTGGCTATGGGTACCTATGCTTCCCGTTTCTGGCAGCCGATCATCAACCTGGCAAACCTGTACAATACCTTTATCAACGCCATTGCCTACTTGGAGCGGGTGCTGGAGACTATTAACGAGCCTGCTGTTATCGAAGATAAGCCCGATGCCTATGAGCTGCCCGCCATCACCGGCAAAGTGGAATTTGACCACGTGACCTTTGGCTATGAGCCGGGGCAGACTATTTTGAACGATGTTTCCTTTACCGCAAATCCGGGCGAGAGCATCGCTATCGTAGGCCCCACCGGTGCAGGCAAAACCACCATCGTCAACCTGATCAGCCGGTTCTACAATATCGAGCAGGGCAAGGTGCTCATTGACGGCCACAGCGTCATGGACGTGACCCTCCACTCCCTGCGGAGCCAGATGGGCATTATGCTCCAGGACAGCTTCATTTTCTCCGGCACCATTGCGGATAATATCCGGTATGGCCGTCTGGACGCCACCGACGCGGAAGTGCGAGAGGCGGCAAAGATCCTCCACGCCGACGAATTTATCAACGCCATGACCTTTGGGTTTGACACCGAGGTGAAGGAGCGAGGCGGCGGACTTTCTCAGGGACAAAAGCAGCTCATTGCGTTTGCCCGTACCCTGCTGGCCGACCCCAAAATTCTGGTGCTGGATGAGGCAACCTCCTCTATCGATACTGCTACCGAACAGCTGGTACAGGAGGGCATCAACACCCTGATGCAGGGACGCACCTCCTTTATCATTGCACACCGCCTTTCCACCATCAAGAGCTGTACCCGTATTATGTATGTGGCACAGGGTAAGATTTTGGAGAGCGGCAGCCATGACGAGCTGATGGCCAGAAAAGGCCATTACTATAAACTGTATATGGCCCAATATGACACCAATCCGCAGGAAGTAAAGGAATCGGTGATCTAATCTGGATAAACGAAGGGCTTTCCCCTTAGGGAAAGCCCTTTTGCATTTACAAAATTTTTACATGGAATATAATTCCTTCATTTAGAAAAAATCAGAGAGGGCCATTTTCAAAATTATAAAATACAGAAAATTATTTGGTTAAAACCCATACAAATCAAGTGTAAATATTTATAAATTAAAACTTTGTTTTAGTTAATTTTAAAACAAATTTAGGAACCCCAAATAATCACTATGTCTGTTTCATTGACTTTTTTTGTTTTTTCTATATACTTAGAAGTGAATCGTTGTCTATTATAGAATGATCTGGACAACGCTTTATTCTATTCATACTTACTATAAGGAGGATACACAAAATGAAGACGACGAAAAAGTCCCTACTCCTCAGTGGCGCTTCCCTGCTATTGAGCGCTGCCTTGCTTGCAGGCAGCACCTTTGCGTGGTTTACGGACAGTGTAACAAATACCGGAAACCGGATTACCTCCGGGGTGTTTGATATTGCACTGAATGAGGGAACAGAAAGCCCCCTGTTCTCCAGCGAGAATTTTGTATGGGAACCGGGCCGCTCTCAGATGGAAGTGGCTACCGTAAGCAATGAGGGAAGCCTGTGGCTGAAATATACCATGAGCTTTTCTAATGTAAAGCTCACCAATGCAGATGGGGTAACCTCTGATATTACCAAGGTGCTGGATGTTTATAAGGTAGAGGGCAAGTCTGCAACAGCCGCTGACCTTACCAGTGAGAATAGACTGGGCACCATGAACGAGCTGATGAAGCAGGGCTATTTTGCCGCCAAGGATGATATTCTGGCGCCTAAGGGGCAGACCGGCTCTGTAGACAATGTAGAATATGACGACACAGATTCCTTTACCATTGTGATCAAAATGCAGGAATCCGCCGGAAATGAGTATCAGAACGCTGGCGTTTCCTTTGATATCCTAGTCAACGCCGCTCAGTACACCTATGAGGAAGACGGCTTTGGCAACAACCAGTATGATAAGGACGCAGAGTGGGCTGTCAGCACAGAGGCAGAGCTGGAAACCGCCCTGCAAAATGCCCAGGATGGGGACACCATTGCCTTTACCGGGGATATCGGCCTTACCAAGATTTTGAGCATCAATAAGAATGTCACCATCGACGGTATGGGCAACGGCATAATTTCCACCTATCCGGTTTATGTCAATGGCTCCGGCATTACCTTTAAAGATATTACCTTTAAGGACCCGGTTAATGGCAGCAATAACGCTTCTTCTATTTATGTGACCAACAATGCTACCGAAAAAGTGGTCATTGACGGATGCACCTTTAACGACGCCCAGTGGGACGCCATTCAGCTCACTTCCAACAACATCAAGGAAGTTACCATCACCAATAACGTGTTTAAAAATAC
>CALWVH010000008.1 GCA_944384915.1 uncultured Clostridia bacterium
GGTCATCCGGGTGATCAGGGAGGACGTCTCAAAGTGGTCCAGGAATACGCTTTCGGAAACCTGGACCACTTTGAGACGTCCTCCCTGATCACCCGGATGACCACCGACGTGACGGTGGTCCAGAACGCCATCAACGGCGGGTTCCGGCCCCTGGTGCGGGGGCCTTCCATGCTGGTGCTGGGGGCAGCCGATAGGCTTTGAAAAATCGATGGCGTCCTTTCCCTCCGGCAGCACCAGCACGTCCCGAGGGTCGGCACGCTTGGAAAAGGCCACCAAGGGCAGGCGGGGGTCGATCTCCATGGGCAGATCCTTGCTGCTGTGGACGGTGATATTCACACGGCCATCCAGCAGGGCAGCGTCCAGCTCTTTCACAAACAGTCCCTTGCCGCCAATTTTATCCAGCGTCCTGTCCAGGATTTTGTCCCCGGTGGTTTTCATGGTGACGAGTTCGGTTTCCATTTCCGGGTCACAGTTGTGGATAGCCTCTATGACCATTTCCGACTGGATGACGGCCAAGCGGCTTTCCCGGCTGCCAATACGTATGTGTTTCATTCCAACTCCTCCAATACAGTGCGGATTTTTCGGGCAGCGGCAGCGGTCTTTTTGTGTTCCTCTCCCTGAGAAACCACGCCGGCCACCAGCCCGCTCCCTGCGCAAATGGCGGGGAAAAAGAAGTTGCTTTCCTCTTTTCGGTCGGCTACGCTCACCAGAATTCCGGCGGCGTTTGCTTCCTGCCCTACCTGAAAATTGACCTCCCGGCAGTTGGTGGCGGCCACTGCCAGAAATGCCCCGGCAAGGTCGCCCTGCTCATAGGAACGCTGGAGAAAGGTTACCCCCTCCGGCACGGCCTCACATACTGGAGCAATGATAGTGACATCTGCTCCAAAGGAAAGGAGCACCCCAGCCCGACGCAGGGCAATTTTTCCGCCGCCCACAATTACGGCTTTTTTCCCCTTCAAATCAATAAATAGTGGAAAACGGTATGCTGATAAATCCATATGCAGCCTCTTTTCTCAGGATACCACCCGGCGGCCGGTAGTGTGCAGGCGGATTTTACTCTCACATTTTGTCAAATTTTCGGAGGTAATACGTTCCGCCAGCCCAGTGACCATCAAGTCTACCGTCTTATTTACTGATAACTCGATAATTTCCGCTTCCGTCAGTTCTTCGTTCAACTCTTTAGCAGTGAGAATCCGGTTGACAATAGCCTGCTTGAGGCTTTCCACGGAGGTCATGCAGTCCTTATAGTTGAGCCAGCGGGTAAAGTTCTCCATCTGGGCCTGCAAAATGTCTTTCACTTCCTGGGGGACAGTGCGGTTTTCCAGATAACTTCCCAAATCGTCGATATTATAGAGGGAAACGCCGGGGAGTTGTCCCACTTCCGGCTGAATATCCCGAGGAATAGCCAAGTCTACCATGATAGCCGGGAGAGCGGGCACCTCTTTCAGCTGTTCCACCGTCACCGTATAATGGGGGCTGGTGGTAGCGGAGAGCAAAATATCGCAGCCCTCCATATGCTGGAATCGTTCCTCATAGGGCACCACGCCGCACCCGGGGGGCACGATGGTCTCTCCGTGGTGATAGGTGCGCAGGGTCACGGAAACCTGACAGCCTTCCTGATGCAGCAGGGAGGCGGAGAGCCGGCCCATTTCTCCGTTACCGATGACCAGGGCCTTTTTACCTTGGAGTTCCCCCAGCTTTTGCTTTAATAAGGCCACTGCCATACTGGCAGCGGAGGTAGGCACCGAGGTGAGCCGCACTTTGGTGCGCACTTCCTTGCCTGCGGAAACAGCGGAACGGAAAAGGGTTTCCAGAACCGAATCGGTGGCGCCTGCTTCCCGGGCAATAGCAATGGCACCCTTTACCTGGGAGATGATCTGGTCTTCTCCCCAGATACGGGAACGGAGCCCTGCCGCCACTTCCATGAGATGTTCCACTGCCTTTTTTCCAGAGAGGGTGACAAAGGCGTGCTGATAGGGGGCATATTCGGTGCCAGCCGCCTGACATAGCAGTTCGCCCGGATTTTCCTCTTGTGTGCAGGAAAGATACAGTTCCGTCCGGTTGCAGGTGGAGATCAACACACACCCTGCTACATGGGGGAACGACCGGATGGTACGAACCATCTCCGCGGT
This sequence comes from uncultured Clostridia bacterium, assembly GCA_944384915.1. Classification (GTDB taxonomy): domain Bacteria; phylum Bacillota; class Clostridia; order Oscillospirales; family Acutalibacteraceae; genus Heritagella_A. The sequence goes on from CALWVH010000008.1 coordinate 2,133, forward strand.
TTGGAGTTTGGTAAAAGAAAGTTGTTCCCGTAGGCTGATGGGGGCCAGACTGTGTTCCAGACCTGACATAATGATATTCACAGTAGACTCACGCTCCTGATCGATACTGCTGGCAACTAAAATGAACAGACCTTTTTATGGAAAAAGCTGCGACAGTAGGAACACTGCCGCAGCCGTTTTTTGCGCGCTAAAAACTCCGCCTGCCCCATATTCCCCGGAGGCGGCGGAAGGATCACATTGAGCAGGTCTCCTGACTTGTGCCTCCTCAGCCTGCACACAGCCTTCTCGGAAATTTTCCAATGACTGGCTTTCGCCTTGTGTGAGGCCTAAACACATACAGTGGCGGTACCGTTCCGGATTTTCACCGGATTTCCTATTCTCTGCTGAGTCCAGACGAGTCCAGCAGCACTCAACTCCTGTAAATTTATTTTGATTATAGCAATGGGGAAAAAATTTGTCAACGGGTGGTTTTTCCTTTTTTTATGACAAATATTTTACACGGATTTGTCCCTTGCACTTTAAAAAAGGATGTGATATCCTCACATACAAAGACTAGGAAAAGCCCTGGTTATTGGCTGCGGTGGTATATAGCCGCAGGAGTTCTGTTATGGTTGATTTCGGAAGTGGATACCGAAAGGAGCATATAATATGATTGAGCAAATTAAACCCATGGACATTGAAAAGCGCAGTTTTGCCATTATTACAGAGCTGTTGGGGGACCGGAAGCTGGACCCGGAAAACGAGCTGGTCATCAAGCGGGTAATCCATACCTCCGCTGATTTTGACTATGCGGATAACCTGGTGTTTTCGGAGCACGCGGTACAGAAGGGAATCGAAGCCCTTCGGGGTGGCTGTGATATTGTTACCGATACCCAGATGGCCAAAGCCGGCATTAACAAAACGATTCTGGGAAAGCTGGGCGGAGAAGTCCACTGCTTTATGTCTGACCCGGATGTGGCGGCAGAGGCCAAGGAGCGGGGAGTTACCCGGGCAATCGTCTCTATGGAGCGGGCGGGAAAACTGCAAAAGCCCTGTATCTTCGCTATCGGCAACGCTCCTACTGCTCTGGTTTCCCTGCATGAACAGATAGAAGCAGGAAAGCTCCACCCGGCTCTGATTATTGGCGTGCCCGTAGGGTTTGTGAATGTGGTGGAAAGCAAAGAGATGATCCTTGCCTCCCAGGTGCCCTACATTGTAGCCCGTGGCCGCAAGGGTGGAAGTAATGTAGCCGCCGCTATCTGCAATGCTTTGCTTTATCAAATCATGCGGTGACGATTTGCGATCAATGGCGAGACCGTATGACAAATATTTTACACGGATTTCTCCATTGAATTTTGGAAAAAGATGTGGTATCCTCACATACAAAAGGATAGAAGGTGACCGGCAGCGGTATCGCTGCTGGTAGAATAGGGAAACGGGTGAAATTCCCGTGCGGGACCGCCGCCGTAATGGCAGAGCTTTGGTTATAAAATGTCACTGTGGGTACACATGGGAAGGCAAAACCAAAGCGATGACGCCTGAGCCGGAAGACCTGCCTTCTGTTCCAAAGCTGCCGAAAGGGCAGAAGTCATGGGGCGGACGGACCAAACGCTTCCATGATGGACTGGAGAGCATAGGCTCTCTGGTTTTTTCTGACCTTTCTCAAGCTGTTTGAGAAAGGTTATTTTTATTTCAACCAAATGGAGGAATCAACATGACAACTGTAGAAAAGAAGATCATGTCCTTCTCCATAGTGGCTGGCCTCGTGTTCTGTGTACCCCAGACCGCGTCGGCAATGCACATTATGGAAGGATACCTACCCCCGGCGTTCTGTATTGGATGGGGCGCCATCTGTCTCCCGTTTTTAGCAGCGGGAGTCATTGCAATCCGGCGTCTGGTGCGGCAGCATCGCAAGTCTATCTTGCTGCTGGCAATGGCCGGGGCCTTTGTGTTCGTTATTTCTTCGCTGAAAATCCCCTCGATCACTGGCAGCTGTAGCCACATGACCGGCACCGGGCTGGGAGCCATCCTCTTTGGAGTTCCGGCCACCTCGGTGCTGGGCGTGATCGTGCTGGTGTTCCAGGCCCTTTTGTTGGCCCACGGTGGCCTCACCACTTTGGGAGCCAACACCTTCAGCATGGCCATTGCAGGCCCACTGCTCACCTGGGGGTTGTATCAGGCCGGTAAAAAGCTCAAGCTGCCCAAGCTCTTTAATGTGTTTCTGGCCGCTATGCTGGGAGACCTGCTTACCTATTGCGTGACCAGCATCCAGCTTGCCCTAGCCTCCCCCAGTGCAGAAGGCGGCGTATGGGCCAGTATG
>CALWVH010000009.1 GCA_944384915.1 uncultured Clostridia bacterium
TTTCAAAAATTGGGAAAAAGCTTTTTTATCAAATCGGTTTGTTCTGTTATTATGCAGTCGCTTTTCCTCAGCCTTATTCACATACCCAGCTTTAAGTTGGTAGATGATATGTTGACAGGCTCCATAATAGCAGCATTATTGGTAGGATGGGGTTCTGCGCTTACACTTCGTGCAGGAGGAAGCGGAGGAGGTGTGGAGCTGGCTGGAGTTTATCTGATTCAGATTTTTAGTAATTTCAGAGTGGGAATTGTATCACTGGTGTTAAACACGTTCATTTTTGGTGTGTGTGCGATTTTGTACGATCCAAAGATAGCGATTTATGGGTTAGCGTACACCTATGTATTTTCCATAGTGGTCGACCGGTTTTATTACCAAAATATTCGTACTAGCGCTATGATCTTTACAAAACGTCGCGGATATATTCAAAAAGCAATTACGGACCAAATGCACCGCGGTGTGACGTATTGGAATGGATACGGAGGATTTACAGATCAATCTTGTGATGTATTGATGACCGTAATTTCCAAGCATGAAATCAGTCAACTAAAAAAGATAATACTTAAAATTGATCCACAAGCTTTTTTAATTGTAAATGAAGGGCTAAATATTGAAGGGAATTTTGAAAAGCGAATATAAATAGAACCATACTAAATTACAATTGGATTTATTTGTGTAACTTTTCCACACGCAAGAAGCCCCGGAAACCCGTATGATTGCTGGGTTTCCGGGGCTTTTATTGTTGCCTTTAGGCTTAACAAAACCCCTGATTCTACCAGGGGTAAATAAAAAAGCCTTGGCAAATAAATTGGTGGAAACTAGTAGTAAGGCAACATAAATGGATGTAATTTCCTTAAAAGAAACTCTTATGAGAGAAAATATACAAAAGGTTAGAAACCACTGTAAGCCTTAAAAAGACACGTATGACTGGTTTACCAGTTGCGGGGCGAGCGATGCGATGATATTTTTCAGTACCCCTTTAGGGGTCAGCAAGTACTGACCCCTCTGGGGTCTGAGCAAACCACTAGTTTACTAGTGGTTTTGATTGTTGCATTCATTTAAAAAGTTTACATAAATGGAAATTACAGGGTTGCAAGATCTATAAGAATCCGATATAATATAATTAAATACGTCAAAATATGGTAGTATAGCTTCTGCCGCTGATCATCCAATACCTAGCAGAGAGGAGATAAAAAATGAAGGGAATAGCAAAAAAGACGCTGGCTTTGCTGCTGGCATTACTCTGTACACTTTCCATTTGGACAGTGATGCCGGACGTAACGGCCTTAGCAGCGACTACAGCCAAAACGACCGATTATCTAAACCTTCGAAAGGGACCAGGTACGTCCTATGGTGTGATCTTTACCATGGCTAAGGGGAGCACCGTGACAGTGCTGGATAACAGCGATGACGACTGGGCAAAGGTAAAGACTTCCAGCGGCCAGCAGGGCTGGTGCAGTAAGGAATATCTCAATATCTCCTCCTCTGGTTCTTCTTCACAGGAAACAGCCAAAACAACCGATTATCTGAACCTTCGTAAGGGAGCAGGTACTTCCTATGGCGTGATCCTGACGATTGCCAAAGGAACAACAGTGACAGTATTGGATAATAGCAATAAGGACTGGGCAAAAGTGCGCACGCCTTCTGGCCAAGAGGGATGGTGTAGCAAAGAATACTTGAGCTTTTCCGGTAGTTCTAGCAGTGGAAGCACCAGTACGACAACGACTGCGAAAACCACGGATTACCTGAATCTCCGTAAAGGAGCAGGCCTTTCCTATAGCGTGATTATGACGATTGCCAAAGGCTCTACCGTAACCGTGCTGGATAATAGCAATAAGGATTGGGCGAAGGTAAAGACTTCCTCGGGTGTTACTGGCTGGTGCAGCAAGGAATACCTGACTTTTTCTGGCAGCAGTTCTGGCGGCTCTGGCAGTGGAAGCACCACTACTACCACCACTGCGAAAACTACGGATTACCTGAATCTCCGTAAAGGGGCAGGCCTTTCCTATAGCGTAATTATAACGATTCCAAAAGGGTCTACAGTAACGGTCTTGGATAACAGCAATAAGGATTGGGCAAAGGTAAAGACTTCCACAGGTCTTACTGGCTGGTGCAGTAAGGAGTATCTGACCTTTAGTTCTACACCCACAACTACCCCTACTCCTAAACCTACGGCCACGCCTACCCCTAAGCCCACGGCAACTCCGACACCGAAACCTACCGCTACTCCCAAGCCTACCGCTACGCCTACCCCCAAACCCACGGCAACTCCGACACCTTCCGAAAGTGGAACAGCGATTGCCACCGATTATGTAAATTTGCGCACAGGCCCTGGTACCTCTTACGGCGTAATTCGTACCTTGCAAAAGGGAGAAGAGCTGGAGGTCTTGGATAGCAGCAATAAAGACTGGGTCAAGGTAAAGACCTCTAAGAATGAAACTGGCTGGTGCAGCACCGAATATATTGAGTTTTCCGACGAAGAAAGTTCTGGAACAGAGGAAACTTTAGTTGCAAAAACTACTGACTACGTAAATCTGCGTAAGGGTGCAGGAACCTCCTATGATGTCATCATGACTTTGCCTTTGGGTACTACGGTTACCGTGTTGGATAACAGCAATAAAGATTGGGCAAAGGTAAAGACTTCTACAGGTCTGACCGGCTGGTGCAGCAAGGAATATCTGGAGTTCTCTGAATCCGGCAGCGGTGGCTCCAGCACAACAGAGAAAAAGTACATCAAAACTACCACGGCAGTAAATTTCCGCACCGGTGCTGGTATGGATTATTCTGTAATCCGCACTCTGCCTTCCGGCACGGTCCTTACTTTGTTGGATGACAGCAATTCCGAGTGGGTCTATGCAGAGGACAGCAACGGCGTAAAGGGTTATATCTCTTCCGAATACGTACAAGAAGTGACCGGCAGCGGTGTTTCCATCACTCTGTCCCATACAAAGGTATCTATCCCGGCCTTAACAACTATTTATACCACAGCTACCTGCTCCATGTCTGGTATGGAAATTTCTTGGAGCAGCAGCAATGAAAAGGTAGCAACAGTTCAAAATGGATATATTTATGGTGTTTCTGCCGGTACTGCCACAATTACCGCTTCTGCGGGAGGCGCTAAAGCCCAGTGTACAGTAACCGTTACAGCGGCGGCGGCGGTAAAATCCGTTTATTCCGACCCCAATGTGGTTCTTGTTGGAAATTCTGTTAATCTGGTAGCCATTACGGATTCCACCAGAGAGGCAGCCAAGTTTGTGGTGGAAACAGAAAACGGAACCAAAACCTATACCGTAAACAAGTATACAGCGGAGAATGCCAATGCTACTCAGGGATTGGCTGCCAATAAGACAAGAGTGTGGACCCAGGCTGTTACCTTCTCCAAGGCCGGCAGTTATAATGTAAAGGTTTACTCTCAGGCGAATGGTAAGATGAGCTCCGACTACAAAGAGATGACCGTATTTGTCGTTTCTACTTTGTCGGACACCTCCACGGAGGAGCGCCGCGTCAGCGACGAGATGCTGGATATTATCAGTGAGATGGAGGGTTACAGCGCTGCTGTTTATCCCGATACCCTGGCCTATAATATTCCTACTTTAGGCTATGGCTATGTGCTCAGCAAGGGAGAGATTTTCTACAATAACCTGACCAAGCGAGAGGCATGGGCATTGCTGTGCAGCGCCATCAATAATGGCTCTTATACCTCTGAGGTCAATAAGTTTATTAAGAATAATAAGCTGTTGGCCAATCAATCCCAGTTCGACTCTATGGTGAGCTTCTCCTACAATGTTGGCGCCGGTTATTGGAATAATGCCAATGCTGCTTTTGATATGCGTACGATTCTTCTCAATGCAGTGGAACCCCCCAAGGTTTCCACCAGTTCCCCGGCTTCTGCCAAAACCACGGCCTCTTTGGTAGTGTATAAGCAGGCAAGCGAGGGCAGCGTGGTGACAACGCTGGGAAAGAATACTTCCGTACAGGTGGTCGCCACTAAGTTTATTGAGAAGAGTAATGAGATGTGGTATCAAATCAAGACTTCTTCCGGGGTTTCCGGTTGGGCAAGAGGGGCGTATATTTCCTTTACCAATTCCAGCAGCCTGACCCACAACCTGAAATACACAGATGCTATTGCCTATGGCAGTGAAATGCTGGCTTGGCATAAGGCGGGCGGTGTTTGCCTGCCGGGTCTGCTGTACCGCCGTTTGGCAGAGGCCAAGGTCTTCTCCTATGGCGATTATGATGCAGCACATATGTCCAGCTCCAACTACAAGAAGAATACCTATGGGTACCACTATCCTAGCTGTTTGGCTTCCTATGAGAAGTAAAGCAAGGGGATATACAACCTGATAATTTTTGAAAAGCGGGAAGGAAAGCATGCGCTTTCCTCCCCGTTTTCGGTTATCCTATTAAAGATTATGTCAAACACAGGAGGAAGATATGGATCACGGAATCGAGAAGCTGTTGGCCAAAGTCCAAAAGCCAGGTCGCTACGTGGGCGGAGAGCAAAACAGTATTGTGAAGGATAAGGAAAAAGTCAAGACACGGTTTGCTTTTTGTTTTCCTGACACCTATGAGATCGGAATGTCCCATTTGGGAATGAAGATTCTCTATGGGCTATTTAACCAGCGGGAAGATATCTGGTGTGAGCGAGTGTTTGCTCCTTGGCTGGATATGGAAGAGCTGATGCGAAAAAACGGATTGCGCCTTTATGGTCTGGAAAGCGGAGACCCTATCTGCGATTTTGATTTTATAGGTTTTACCCTGCAATATGAATTGAGCTATACCAATGTGCTGAATATGCTGGATTTGGGTGGTGTGCCGGTACGGAATGACCAGCGTGGGGAAAATGATCCCATTGTCGTAGCAGGAGGACCTTGTGCCTGTAATCCGGAGCCGTTGGCAGACTTTATCGATATTTTTTTCCTGGGGTCCGGAGAAGAGGTAGACCTGGAAGTCATCGACCTGTACCAAAAATGCAAGGAAGAAGGAAAGAGCCGCAAGGAGTTTTTGCGGTTGGCATCCCATATCGAAGGGGTCTATGTTCCCTCACTTTATCAGGTGGAGTATAAAGAGGACGGCACTATTCAAGAAGTGATTCCATTGGAAGGTGCTCCGGCAACTGTGCGTAAGCGTGTGATCCTGGATCTGGATAAGGCATATTATCCCAAGAGCTTTGTGGTCCCCTTCCTAGATATTGTCCACGATCGAGCAGTGGCGGAGGTGTTCCGTGGTTGTATCCGTGGATGCCGTTTTTGTCAAGCTGGTTTTATCTATCGCCCGGTTATCGAAAAATCAGTGGAGACTGTGAGTCGTCAATGCCGGGGCTTGTGCGCCTCTACTGGATATAATGAGGTTTCCCTGTCCTCCTTGAGCACCAGCGACTATTCTAAAATCAATGAATTGCTGGATGAGCTCCTCACCTGGACCAAAGATGATATGGTAAATGTATCCCTGCCTTCTTTGCGGGTGGACGGTTTCTCTACAGAACTGACAGATAAGATCAAGACCGTGCGGAAAAGCGGTTTAACCTTTGCACCGGAAGCCGGTACTCAGCGCCTGCGGGATGTTATCAACAAAAATGTCCGGGAAGACGAGCTGATGAAGACCATGGATATAGCCTTTGGTGCAGGCTGGAACCGGGTCAAGCTTTACTTTATGATCGGCCTTCCCACCGAGACGGACGAGGACGTGGTGGGGATTACCAAACTGGGCCAAGCTGTGGTGGATGCGTACTACAACAATCCCAACAAACCCAAGGGACAGAGTGTGAATGTGACGGTGAGCGCTGCCGCTTTTGTTCCAAAGCCCTTTACCCCCTTCCAATGGGAGCCGCAGAACACCATGGAAGAATTCCAACGCAAGCAGCACTTGTTGAAAAGCTCTATCACCACTCGTAAGCTGACAGTGAACTATCACGCGGCAGATACCAGCTTTGTAGAAGCGGTGTTTGCCCGAGGTGACCGTAAACTGTGCGCCGCTATGGAGGAAGCCTGGAAGCGCGGTTTTCATTTTGACGGTTGGGATGACTGTTTCTCTATGGAGAAGTGGATGGAAGTCTTTGAAGCGGTGGGCATCGACCCGGCATTTTACGCCAACCGCCGCCGTAGCTTTGACGAAGTGCTCCCCTGGGATCATCTGGATTATGGCATTAAAAAAGAGTTTTTGATGGAAGAATGCAAAAAGGCATACGGGAACGCCACCACTCCCAACTGCCGTGAAAAATGCTCCGCCTGTGGAGCCGCCTGCTTCAAAGGAGGAATTTGTGTTGAAAAACGTCCGAGTGTGGTTTGAAAAAAAGGATACTGCCCGTTATATCTCTCATCTGGATTTGAACCGGTGTATGTCCAGGGCCTTCCATAAAACGAAGCTGCCTTTGTGGTATACCCAGGGATTCCATCCCCATATTTTCCTTACCATCACCATGCCTTTATCGCTGGGCATGAGTGGCCTGCGGGAGTCTATGGATATTCGCCTTACAGAAGAGATACCCTATGAGGAAATTATCGAAAAATTAAACGGCGCTCTGCCGCTGGACATCCATGTATACGAAATCACCGAACCGGTAATGAAGCCCTGTGAAGTGGCATTTGCCACCTATGAGATCACTTATGAGCCGGAAAACCGCAGTGCACAGCAGGCCAAAGAGGAAATCGAGGAACTTCTTTCTCGCCAGGAAGTACTGGTGACCAAGCATACCAAGCGAGGTCCTAAGGAGTTTGATATCCGTCCTTACTTTGCGGACATGAAGCTGGAGATGGGGGAGGACAGTTTCTTGCATACCCATCTTTGCCTCCCTATCAGCGTCAACGGCGGTGTGAATCCTGGTTTGTTAAAAATGGCAGCAGAGCGGTATCTGGGACTGGAACTGTACGAGCAGATTACTCGTACTGGCCTGTATAACGAAAAGATGGAGCCGTTTCAGTAAACAGTGTAAATGATGAGGAATAGAGCATGAAGAATTACTATGACGACCCAATATTTTTTGAAAAATACAGCCAGATGGGGCGTTCTGTTCATGGATTGGCAGGAGCTGGCGAATGGGAGTCCCTGCAAAAAATGCTCCCGGATTTTCGTGGGAAAAGTGTGTTGGACCTGGGGTGCGGATATGGATGGCATTGTCTATATGCCGCAGAGCAGGGCGCCAGCAGGGTCTTAGGCATTGATCTTTCCGAAAAAATGTTGGAGGTAGCCCAAAAGAAAGCGGAGAATGCAGAGGCAAAAGTAATTTCCTATCAGTGTATGGCCATGGAGGAATATGAATACCCAACGGATACTTTTGATGTAGTCATCAGTTCTTTGGCACTTCATTATGTAGCAGATCTGCCGGAGGTGTACCGTAAGGTATACCACGCCCTGCGTGCAGGCGGAGATTTTATCTTTTCGGTAGAACATCCGATTTTTACGGCCTACGGAAATCAGGACTGGATTTATGATGAAACCGGAAAAATCCTTCACTGGCCAGTAGATCATTATTTCCGGGAAGGCAGCCGAGAAGCGGTTTTCTTGGGGGAAACTGTGACCAAGCAGCATCGCACTCTTACTGGGTGGATTCAACCGCTTCTAGAGGCAGGCTTTCAGATTCGACAGCTTTGTGAACCTCAGCCGCCGGAGCACATGATGGAGCTTCCTGGGATGAAGGACGAGCTTCGCCGTCCTATGATGCTGCTGATTTCTGCCAAAAAGTGATAGAAAATTTTCTAGTT
>CALWVH010000010.1 GCA_944384915.1 uncultured Clostridia bacterium
GCCTGTCACGCTGGAGGTCGACGGTTCGAGCCCGTTCCGGGTCGCCATTATGCTGCTATGGCTCAGTAGGCAGAGCACATCCTTGGTAAGGATGAGGTCACCAGTTCGAATCTGGTTAGCAGCTCCATAAAAGAGACAGATCAATGATCTGCCTCTTTTTGTTATACTCAAAACTGAAAAGTGAGGGAACCATATTGAAAACCGCTCTTTCTGTAGGAAAAAGCCCTTTTACTGCCTATCACAAAGCCTTGGCATCCCTACTTTCCCTGACGGCGTTAGGATATCTCCTTTACCATACTTTGGCGGGAGGCACCCTGCTTTCAGCTAATAGCTACGATAGCTATGCCCTACAAGCCCAAAATTGGCTCAACGGACATATAGACATCTCCAACGGCTCCTCTTATTCCTGGCTAGAGCTAGCTATTTTTCAGGGGAAATATTATGTTTCTTTTCCTCCTGTCCCCAGTCTCGTAAGCCTTCCTTTTGTAGCACTTATGGGAATGTCGCCTGCTAATCTTCTCATCGCAGTTTATTCCTTAATCTCTTGCGGTGCGGTTTTCCAATGCATACGGCATCTGGGCGGAAACCCTCAAGCCTGTGTTTTCTGGGCTGTATTCTTTACATTTGCAACTAATTTAACTGAACTTTCCCGAAATGGCGGCGTTTGGAATCAGGCCCAGGCATTAAACCTAACATTATGCTTTCTGGCCATGTGGTGCCTTTTTTCAAATCGCAACAATCTGTGTCTTCTCCTATTGGCACTGGCGGTGGGATGCCGTCCCTTCTCTGCCGTCTATCTGTTGGCGGCAGGAATTTACTTTCTATGGCAAGGAAGATCGAAACTGCACTCTACCTTATTCTCGCTTCTACCTGGAATTTTCTCGGTGCTTCTAGTTGCCTTCTGTATGATGGCCTATAATACGGCGCGGTTTGGGAATCCGCTGGAATTTGGTCATAACTACCTGCCGGAATTCACAAGAAGCGAATATGGGCAATTTCATCTCTCTTATCTGCTTCCCAATTTGCTACAGCTGTTCCGTCTGCCAACTCTAAATCAACAGTTAATGGTGGAATTCCCTCTTTTTAACGGTTTTTTATTTTTCCTGGTAAATCCTATTTTTGCTGTCTGGGGCATCCACTTGTTTCGACAATGGAAACAGCCCGAATTCTATCAAACTCTTTGTTTCTCTCTGCTTCCTTTCCTTTTGGTGCTACTAGCTCTCTGTGCTCATAAAACCATGGGTGGCTGGCAATTTGGAGCACGCTACACCCTAGACCTGCTTCCTGCCGTATTGGCTGGAATTGGCTTTTTCCAGATTTCCAAACGTTCTCCTCATTTCTGGGAACAGTATCTCTGTACAGCAGGCGTAATCATCAATATTTTTGGTATGATCTTTATGCTTCTTCAGGAATCCGCCTCCTAGATCTTTTCCTTACAAACAAAAAACCGGCTCTGCAAAATAGAGCCGGTTTTCATTTTCTGTATTAGATGGAGATTCGTAAAGCCATCTCATAAAGATCTTTATCAAATACTCGCTTCATGTCTAGAGCTTCGGTAATATCAAAATCCACTACCTTGCTCTCACGGAAAGCAACTACGCGGTTGCCAATTCCTTTATCCAGCAGCTCCACAGCATGGAAGCCCATACGGCTGGCCATTACGCGGTCGCGCAGGGTGGGAGAACCACCGCGCTGTACGTGGCCCAGAATAGTAGCACGAGTCTCAATACCGGTAGCAGCCTCAATCTTCTTAGCCAGCTCCTCAGTACCGCCTACACCCTCTGCCACGATGATGATAAAGTGCTTTTTGCCGGTCTTCTGGGTAAACATCATGCGCTGGATGACATCACGCTCAAAATCATAGGGAACCTCAGGCACCAAAATAGTGGTGGCTCCTACTGCAATACCAGTGTGCAGAGCCAAATCGCCGCAGCGGCGTCCCATGACCTCTACCACGCTGCAACGGTCGTGAGATTCTGTGGTATCCCGCAGGCGGTCTACCATCTCCATAGCGGTGTTCATAGCGGTGTCAAAGCCCACAGTGTATTCGGTGCAGGCAATATCATTGTCAATGGTTCCAGGCACGCCAATGCAAGGGATACCAGCATGGGTCAAATCCCGGGCGCCGCGGAAAGAACCGTCACCGCCAATAACTACCACACCATCCACGCCCATAGCGCGACATTTGTCGGCTGCTTTTTTCACGCCCTCCGGAGTATTGAATTCAGGGCTACGAGCTGTATAAAGAATGGTACCACCATGATGGATGATATCAGAAACACTGCGAAGATTCATCTGGAACATATCGCCGTTCAGCAGGCCATTGTACCCTCTGCGAACTCCATAAACCTGCATTCCATAAGAAATGCCTGCACGAACTACTGCACGAAGTGCGGCGTTCATGCCGGGGGCGTCTCCTCCGCTGGTCAACACGGCAATTGTTTTGGTACTCATAGTATACCGTCCTCCTAAATCATTAGTTGTTGTATTCCTTTATGAGACAGCAGACTGTCCTATTCTTATTCCTTATCCTTTATTATAATAAATGCGCCTAGAATAATCAAGTCTCCAGGATGTAAAAAAATCTCCTGGTCCCTGTTAAATCGTCTCATTTTGATGTTTTTTTCACAATCTTTCTATAAACAGGCTTTGCCCCTCAAAAAGCTATCCTTCTACCAAAGCTACAGCTCCCTCTCCTAGTAATTTTTTCAGTTCCCGAATTAACACAGCATTAGCATCTAGTCGACAGGAAGCTGGGGCACGGACTAATTTTCCTGTATCCAAAAAATATAGATATAATTCAGTAGGGCCGTCAAAAACTGCAATGTATTGCATGGCCTTTTGGTATTCATGGCTGTCTTTGGAGGGAATTTTCAGATATAGTCCGGGGCGGGAAGAGTTCTTCTTTTTCTCTTCTTGCCTTTGTGGCATAGGCGCTCCCGCTTGGGGCGGCGGGTAGACCGCGTCGCATACCAGCTTGGTGTCCTTTTCTTCTGTCAGGCTGAGCCTGCCTTCGGCCAATACAATCTTGCCCTCTTGAAAAAGGGAGGCATACCTGCTATAGACATTGGGAAACAGCAGCAGCTCCATAGAATCATATAGGTCCTCCAACAGTGCGAAAGCCATGGTTCCACTGCTTTTTGTAAGTTTCTGTTTTACCGATTGCACCGCACCTAAAACGCGCACCCGCTGGCCATCCCGATAACGTCCCCCATTTTCCCGGGCGTCCTTCTGGATGTCTCCCATGGAGACTACTGTCCCCTGGCGAAAGAGGCCGCTGTATTCCGAAACAGGGTGACCAGACAGATACATTCCCGTCACTTCTTTTTCCATGGCAAGCTTTTCCGAAGGGGAAAAATCCTCCAAAACTGGAATCTCCGTCTTTTGAGTAGAGGTATCCACTGTGTCGAAAAATCCGATCTGTCCTTCTATATTTCGGCGGCGGTCAGCATCCAGAGAATCCATCACCGTGTTTACCGAGGCCAGCATCTCCCGACGGTTATTTCCCAGCCCGTCCAGTGCCCCGCACTTAATCAGGCTTTCCAAAGCTCGACGATTCATTTCCGAATCATACATCCGCCTGCAAAAATCATAAAAGGAGACAAAGGGACCGTGATGCTCGCGCTCCTGCACTAGAAATTCCAAAAATCCCTTTCCCAAATTTTTGACCGCCAGTAGGCCAAACCGGATATTTTCCCCTGATACAGTAAATCCCCGGCGGCTCTCGTTTACATGAGGTGGTAATACCTGGATACGCAAGCGACTGCACTCCGCCATATATTCTGCCACTTTACCGGAGTACCCCAGCACGCTGGTGAGCAGGCAAGCCAAATATTCCCGCGGATAATGGCATTTGAGCCATGCGGTCTGATAAGCTACTGTGGCATAAGCTGCTGCATGGGACTTGTTAAAGGCATAGGAGGCAAAACTCTCCATTTGACGGAAAATCTCCTCTGCTGTCTCCACATCCACTCCTCGATTGATGCAGCCCTCTACCTCCCAAGTACCGTCTTCCCTTTGCAGGCCGTGGATAAAGATCTGGCGCTCGCGCTCCATAACATCCGCTTTCTTTTTGGACATAGCTCTCCGCACCACATCAGCGCGCCCCAGAGAATATCCTGCCAGCTCCCGGAAAATCTGCATCACCTGTTCCTGATACACGATACAGCCATACGTGACCTTGAGGATCTTAGCTAGTCGGGGATGGAGATAAGTCACCTTTTCCGGGTGGTGGCGGTTTTCAATATAGGTGGGGATAAATTTCATGGGGCCGGGGCGGTACAAAGAGGTCACAGCGATCAGGTCCTCCAGGTATTCCGGCTTCAGCTTCATAATCACCCGCCGTATCCCTGCCGATTCAAACTGGAACACCCCTTCTGTATGCCCCTCGCAGAACAACCGGAATACTTCCGGATCATCTAGAGGGATCTGCTCAACAGCAAATCCAGGATGGGTCCGGGCTGCCATCTTCACCGTGTTGTCAATGACCGAAAGGTTGCGAAGTCCCAGAAAATCCATTTTTAATAGACCCAGTTCCTCCAAAGTGGTCATGGTGTACTGGGTGACGATGGACTCATCGTTTTTCGCCAGAGGCACATATTCGCTCACTGGCCGGTCGGTGATGACCACCCCTGCCGCATGGGTAGAGGTGTGCCGGGGCATTCCTTCAATCTTGCGAGCCATATCGATGAGCTCATGAATTTGCGGATCGGTATCGTACCGGTTCTTTAAATCAGAGGAGATCTCCAGTGCCCGGTCCAATGTCATATTCAGCTCCATGGGCACCATTTTCGCCACGATATCGGTAGTGGCATAAGGAATGGCCATGGCTCTGCCCACATCCCGGATCACTCCCCGAGCAGCCATGGTTCCAAAGGTAACGATCTGTGCCACATGGTCGGCGCCGTATTTGCGGATAACATAGTCAATGATCTCCTGCCGCCGCTCGTCGCTGAAATCGATGTCAAAGTCGGGCATACTCACGCGCTCTGGGTTTAAAAAGCGCTCGAACAGCAGGTCATAACGAATGGGGTCAATGCCGGTGATTCCTATACAATAAGCGGCAAGGCTGCCGGCGCCGGAGCCTCTTCCCGGTCCCACAGGGATTCCCACCGATTTGGCATAGCGGACAAAATCATGGACAATGAGATAATAGTTCACATACCCCATTTTCTCGATCATATCCAGCTCGTAGTCCAGGCGGCGGCGCACCTCCTCCGGTGGATTTTCCCCATACCGCCGCAGAAGCCCCTGCTGGCACTGTTCCCGGAAATAAGCGGTATTCTCCTGCCCGTTGGGGGTATCGAACCGGGGCAGCTTGGTTTTTCCAAATTCAAACTCCACCTGGCAGCGCTGAGCAATCTTCGCCGTATTGTCGGCCGCTTCCGGATATTCGGGAAACAGAGCCCGCATCTCCTCCTCGGGTTTCACATAAAACTCCTCAGAGCCAAATTCCATGGTATCCGGGTCCTCGATGGTGTGGTTGGTTTGGATGCACAAAAGAATTTTGTGCATCCGGCTATCCTCCTTCTGGATATAATGGCAGTCGTTGGTCATCACCAAGGGAATGCCGGTCTCCTGAGAAAGACGGAGAATTTGAGGGTTAATGGCTTTTTGCTCCGCCAGCCCGTGATCCTGCAATTCCAGGAAGAAGTTTCCTTTGCCAAAAATTCTCTCATACCGCAGGGCAGCTTCCTTGGCTTCCGGGTAGTCCCGGCGGGAAAGAGCCCGAGGAATCTCTCCCGCCAGGCAGGCAGACAAAGCAATCAGTCCCTCATGATATTGTTCCAGCAGGGCAAGATCCACCCGCGGCTTGTTATAAAAGCCTTCCGTCCAGCCCTTAGACACCATGGCGATGAGATTCTGGTACCCCTGCCAGTTTTCACAAAGGAGCACTAAGTGGCGGTTCTCGCTGTCCAACTCGTGAACTTTATCAAAGCGGGTTCGTTTGGCCACATAGACCTCGCAGCCGATCACCGGATGAATCCCTCGCTTTTTTGCCGCCTTATAAAAATCCACGGCTCCATACATGGCGCCGTGGTCAGTAATGGCAACGCTGTCTTGCCCCAGGGCCTGTACCCGGTCCAGTAGCTTTTCGATGCGGCAGGCACCATCCAATAAGCTATATTCGGTATGGACATGAAGGTGGGTAAAAGCCATGGGATCACTCCTTTTTTATAACAAAGCGGGATACCCCGCAAATCTACTTTACTCCGTCTTTGCCATCTCCATCAGGCGTTGGATACGATGGTTGGCACCAGAGCGGCTGATGGACAGCGCCTCCCCCAGCTCCCGCAGGCTCATCTCCGGATTTTCTAGCCGTAGATATGCCATTTCCCGCAGGTCTTCCGGCAGGTTGTCCAGCCCTACTGTCTCCTGTAAACGGTGGATGGCTACTACCTGTTTTGCAGAAGCAGAGGCAGTTTTATCAATATTGGCTGTCTCAAAATTGGTGGTACGATTTACATAGTTTCGCACTTCCTTGACCATCTTGGCCTGCATCAGGGTCATGGAGGCTCCCGGTGCACCCATATAAGTCAGCAAGTCCGCAATCTGTTCGCTGTCTTTGATATATACCACACAGCCTCCCTTACGCCGGGTGATGGAAGGCTGTAAGGAAAGCCCTTCCGCCTCTTCTAACAGAGTAACCAAATCTTGGGCCAGCCGGCGGTGGCTTACAGAAAATTCCAAATGGTAGTCCTTCTGAGGATCGGTAACGGTACCGCAGGACAAAAACGCTCCCCGGATAAAGGCACGCATGCAGCATTCATTCTCTAGGTTAGCTCGGTTCAGTCGCAGGTTTACCTCCCGCCCTGTGTGGCCGAATGCCTCTAAGAGGCGCTTCCGGTTATCCTCTCCGGGAAGGGAAAGAGTATATACTCCCGACTCCTTCCGATGCATGGAGACGCTCATCTCCGCCATCACTCCGGCGCACTCCGCCGCCGACTCCGCCATTAGTCGAGCCACTGAGCCATTTTCTGTCATCACGGCGTTATCCTGTAGGGAAAATCCTCGAGTAAATAGCCACAACCCATAGGCTTGGGCTTTCCGGCAGCAGGAATTCTTCAGTTCCTCCCGACAAATCTCCTTTTTGGTTTCTGAAGCAAAGGACATAGGCGGCACCTCACTGCTTCCGGATATCCCGATGATTGACACCGGCTCGCTTTCCCTGGTTTACCAAATGGTCGCACAGGTATTGAGCCAATGCCACAGAACGGTGATGGCCGCCGGTACAGCCCACCGCGATCACAAGCTGACTTTTTCCCTCTGCACAGTACAGAGGATACATATAATCGATAAGTTCCACCCAGCGACGGATAAATCCTTGGGTCTGTTCCCACTGCATCACATAATCCCGCACAGGAGCATCTAGGCCGGTCTGGTGGCGCAGCTCCTCTACATAATAGGGATTAGGCAGGCAACGCACATCAAATACCAGGTCCGCTTCTGAGGGAATGCCGTATTTAAACCCAAAGCTGACACATTGTACCATAAGAGCATCGGTGGAATCCCCTAAAAATAGGTTGGAGATTCGACTTTTCAGCTGAGCTGTCGTGAGGAAGGTGGTATCGATAATGTAATCCGCTCGCTCCCGCACAGGACGAAGCATCTCCCGCTCCAGATGCACAGCCTGCTCAATGGAACCTTTAAACACATCCGCCAGAGGGTGGCGGCGGCGGTTTTCCTGATACCGATTGATGAGCACCGTATCTTGTGCGTCGAGAAACAGGATCTTATAATTCATTCCATGCTCGTGCATGGAGTCCAGCACCTCAAAAATAGAAGAAAACATCTCTCCGGCTCTGGCATCGGTAACTACCACTACCTTCTGCCTTGCCTCTCGAGAGGTAAGGCACAGCTCATAAAAAGTGGGGATTAGCTTGGCAGGAAGATTATCCACACAGAAAAAGCCGATATCCTCCAGGGCGTGCATGGCCCGAGTCTTTCCCGCACCAGACAATCCCGTAACAATAACGAACTCCATTTTCATCCCTGTCCTTTCCCTGTTTCCTTCTGCGCCTTATTCTCCACAGGCACGCACTTCACATTCCAGCTGCACGCCAGTTTCCCGAAGCACTCTCTCCTGAATCATGGCGATCAACTCTTGTACATCCCGGCAGGTTGCCCCACCAGTGTTGACGATAAACCCTGCGTGCTTAGGACTCACCTGAGCGCCACCCACAGTTTTTCCCTTTAGTCCACACTGTTCAATGAGGGTGCCCGCAAAATAACCCTCCGGCCGTTTGAACACGCTGCCGGCACTTGGCATATCATAGGGCTGTTTTTCCCTGCGACGATTCATCAGTTCCTCCATCTGGGAGGCAATAGCAGAGTGATGGCCTTTTTCCAGCTGCATATGGAGAAACAAGATCACATTTTCTCCGCCGGTATAGGCACTGCGCCGGTAAGAAAGCCTCATTTCTTCCCCAGAAAGGATCTCGATCTTTCCATCAGGCGTCATGTGCTCACAGGAACGGAGCACATCCTTCATCTCGCCGCCATAGGCTCCTGCATTCATATAGGCTGCGCCACCGGCACTGCCAGGGATACCCCAGGCAAATTCTAGGCCAGTCAGGTCGTTGTCCCGAGCAAATACACAGGCCGAGGCCAAAGTGGCCCCTGCACCGCAGCAGATCCCCGTTTTTCCTTCTCGTGCGACTTTAGCAAAATCCCCTGCTAAACGGATCACCACGCCGCGGATACCCTTATCAGATACCAGAAGATTAGAGCCGTTGCCCAAAAACATCATGGGAATCTCCTGTTCCCGACAAGCCGCTGCCATCTCCCGAAGTTGCCGCAGATTCTCCACGGTTAGGAAAAGATCTGCCGGACCGCCAATACGGAAAGTAGTATGCAAAGCCATGGGTTCCTGCCACAAGCAGCGGCATCCAAGTTCATTGGCTCTCTGTTCTATTTGTTCCAGCGTTTTCATCGCTGTTCACGCCCTTTCATACACGCCCGCCCTTTTAGAGCAGTGTGCGGTTACTTCCAAAAATGTGTATGCGCCCGAAGGTATTCGCTGAACCTCTCTACAGAAGAATTCACTACCAATTCCTCCGGAAAGCCCATGTCCTCCAACATTTGCAGCCCAGCGGAGCAATCCAGCACCGATGCGGAAAAATGCGCATCAGAATTGACGATCACCGGCACCCGATATTTCATACACAACCGGGCGATCTCCTGACAGTTGGGGATATAGGAGGCACGCACCTCGAAAGAGTGGGAATTGATCTCCACCAGCTTGCCCTGCTTGCCAAATTCGGGAATTACCCGCTCATAATCGTAGGCATACTCCGGACTGCCACTGTGGCCGATGACGTTGACATAAGGATTTTTGGCCACCTCCAGCCAAAGCCGGGTACAGAGCCGCACATCCGGCTCCACATTTTCCGGCATACAGCAGCTATGGATAGAGGCTACCACCCAATCCAACTTTTTCAGATCTCCCTCCGGGATATCCAATGTGCCTCGGTAATCCGTTACATTGGCTTCTGCCCCCCGCAGCACCCACACATTTTCCAGCCGGTTAGGCACGGTATTCAGGTTGCCAAAATACCACGCCCCTGGCCCGCCGGGCATACTGTAGCCATGATCGGTGATGCCGATGGCAAACAGCCCTTTTTCCGACGCCGCGTGCACCATTTCCTGCAACGTACTATAGGCGTGGGTAGAAGCAATGGTATGAGTGTGGGTATCTGCTATGAGTTTCATGGTATCGTCCCTTCCTAAAAAGCAAACATTAGATCAGGTCTTTTTTTGTCTCGGTTTCCTTCATGCCGGAAACGTCCATGCCCAGGCTGGCCAGCAGCTCCTGGGCCGCATTATAGCCCATCTTCTTCTGGCGGTTATTCATAGCCGCCACTTCGATGATAATAGCCAGATTTCGTCCCGGCTTTACCGGAATGGTCATCACCGGTACCCGGTTGCCCAGAATCTCCGTATATTCGTTATCGATGCCCATGCGATCATATACCTTGGTATTATCCCAAATCTCCAGATTGATACACATATCGATTTTTTCGCTGACCTTTACAGCACCCATACCAAAGATTCGCCGTGCATTGATAATACCGATGCCCCGCAGCTCGATAAAATGGCGAATGTTTTCCGGCGCAGATCCCACCAAAGTCTTGTTGGATACTCGACGGATCTCCACCGCATCGTCTGCAATGAGACGGTGGCCTCTCTTAATGAGCTCAATAGCCGTTTCACTCTTACCTACGCCACTGTCTCCTACCAGCAGGATTCCTTCGCCATAAACCTCTACCAGTACCCCGTGACGAGTAATGCGGGGAGCCAGCTCGGTGTTCATGTAGGCTACCAGCGCTGCCACCAAGCTGGAAGTGGTCTCCGCCGTTTTCAGCAGAGCCACACCATGCTCCCGGGCCGCCTCCACCATCTCGGGAGCCGGGGTGATATTCCGGGCTACGATAACGGCCGGTGGCTTACGGGAAAACAGCGCCCCCAATACCTCTCTGCGTTTCTCTGTGGTAAAGGAGGCCAGCAGCGCGGTTTCTGCATTTCCGAAAATCAGAATGCGGTTTTTATCAAAATAATCGTAAAAGCCGTTGAGTTCCAGCCCGGGGCGGTTTACATCCCGGGAGGATATGAGGATCTCATCGGCGCTCATGGGCAGATATACGGTTTCCAGTCCCAGTTCCTTCATGACCTTGGAAAGGGAGACGGTAAACGTGGTGACCATCCTTCATCATCCTCCTGTTTCGTTGGGGCAGCCCCAGTTGTTTTATGCTTTGGGCCACCTAGATTAGTTTATATTTATTATATCGCATTATGGCAAAAGATAAAAGGGAATTGTCCCTTTTCCGGCAAAAAATCTGTTGAAGCAGTCTTATATTGTGATATAATGGGAACATCCACAGGCCCTATTTACCGCTGTTTTGCTAGGGGCCAAGGGTTTAGGAGGGGTTACTTTGAAAATCGCTTTGATTTCTGATATATATTCACCTACTGAGGCCGAAACCTGCACCGGGCGAGATATTGCTTCCCATGTATTGATTCTAGCCGAAGGGCTTGCTCGAATTGGCCACAAGGTACTGATAGGAGCGCCGGAACCTTCGCTGGCAAAGCCTGTCGTGGAAGGACGGCTGGTAAAATGCTCCGGAAAACATACAGAAAACTGGGCGGGAATCCAGCTTTCCAAGGTGGGGGAAAAGCAGCTAGAAGAAAAACTGAACGCCTTCCAGCCTGATCTCCTGCACATCCATACCCTGTCTGCTACCGGTTCTTTCGCAGTACAGTATGCAACGGAAAGACATATTCCTGTGCTGTTGACCGTGCACACTTTGGAGGACTTGGAAAAATCCGGTCATCTCTTTTCCCCCATGGCCCTCTGGCAGGAGCACCTGCGCATCCAAACTGCCCAGCATCTCCTTTCAGAGAGCCGAAATATCGCGGTGCTCTCCGAGGCCATGGCACAAAGCCTATATCAGGATGGTATCCGCATTATCGGTCAACGGTTCCCTGTCGCTATCGATACGGAAGCTTTTTATCCCGGTGCGTCGGAATCCTTCCAGCGGCGGACATTGGCGGATTCCCTCACTCTCAATGGAAAAACGGTGGTGCTTTGCGGCGGTTGTGATGACGATTCTATTTATCCTTTTTTGGAAGAATGGGGCCGTGCCTTCTCCGACAGTGATCCTTTCCGCCTGTTGTTGCTAAATAGTGAGGCTCAAACCGGCGAGCTGTATTCCCTTATCCATTCTCTGCGCCTGTCTGAGAGAGTCTCTCTTGCCGGTACTCTCTCCCGAGAGGAATTGGCGGCCTGTTATGAACTAAGTTGTTGCTATGTGTCTTGCTCTCATTCCGAAATACTCCATCTTTCTGCTGCGGA
This sequence comes from uncultured Clostridia bacterium, assembly GCA_944384915.1. Classification (GTDB taxonomy): domain Bacteria; phylum Bacillota; class Clostridia; order Oscillospirales; family Acutalibacteraceae; genus Heritagella_A. The sequence goes on from CALWVH010000010.1 coordinate 11,852, forward strand.
AGCCGCTGCCTGCGGTACTCCTCTACTGATTCGGGCGGGAAGCGGCACTGCTTCTTTAGTAGAAAACAAGCATAATGGCTTTATCTGGTCTTCTGAATCTGAGCTTTTCGGCTTTATTCGTAAATTTGCCCGGGTTACCGGTCCTGGCCGGGATGCCCTGGTAAAAATGGTGAGCGGCACCATGCGCACCTTGACTCCTCAGAATCAAGCCCGAGCCGCCGAATCGCTGTATCTTTCCCTCCTTCCCTGACAAATTGCACAACGCCTTTCCAGTTTTGGAGAGGCGTTTTTTCTTTTCTAGAATCCTCAGCCTGGAATTTTGGGAATGGTTTGTAAACATTTTGTTTCATTTTAACGGAAGTGCGGATATCCATTGGAAAACGCGGTAATTTCTGCTATAATAAGTCTACTTTATTCATACGCTTTTGTGGGGAACACTGTTGGTGGTGTTCCCCACACTATAGTAAAGGAGATGGACCCTTGGAAATTATAGAAATTCTTAAAGCAGTCATTTTGGGAATCATTCAGGGAATTACCGAATGGCTGCCAGTAAGCAGTACCGGCCACATGATCCTGTTCGATTCCTTCTGGCCCATGGATCCCAACCAATTTTCAGGTGGGAAGGCCTTTATTGACCTGTTCCTGGTGGTAATCCAGTTTGGTTCTATTTTGGCAGTACTGGTGCTCTACTTCCATAAGCTCAATCCTTTCTCCCCTAAAAAGACCCAGGTGGAAAAGAGACAGACCTTCTCTCTGTGGCTTAAAGTAATTTTTGCCGTGATTCCCGCCATGGTTTTGGGCCTTCTTTTTGATGATCTCATCAACGATCTTTTCTACAACGCCATTACCGTGGCTATTATGCTCATCTTGTTCGGTATTTTCTTCCTTATCGTGGAAAACCGCAACCGTCGTCCCAAAATTCAGAACTACAACCAGCTTCACGGCAAGACACTGCTGCTGATCGGACTATTCCAGGCCCTAGCTATGATTCCCGGCACCTCCCGTTCCGGCGCTACTATTCTGGGAGCGGTACTTTTAGGTTGTTCCCGCAGTGTTGCCGCAGAGTTTTCCTTCTTTCTGGCTATTCCCACCATGCTTGGTGCCAGTGCCCTTAAAATTTTCAAATATTTCAAGGACTACGGATTTGGATTCACTTCTAACGAGCTGATTATTCTTCTCACTGGTATGGTAGTGGCTTTCCTAGTCTCCATGCTGGTAATCCGCTTGTTTATGGGCTTTATCCGCAAACACGATTTCAAGCCCTTCGGCTGGTATCGCATTGTCTTGGGTATTCTGATTTTGGTGTTGTTCTTCTGTAATGTGTTGACCCTTTCCCCGGCATAATCCTCTCTGAGATTGGATAAGGACTTGTAATTCACCCGGATAATGGAGGATATGATGGATAAATATAAGCGACTATTTTCCAATACGCTCATCTTTGCCATAGGGACATTTGGTTCTAAACTACTGGTTTTCTTCCTCATGCCCCTCTATACCAACGTCCTCACAGATGCGGAATATGGTATTTCAGACCTTCTTCAGCAGAGCGCCAACCTTTTGGTACCGCTGGTAACCTTTGGTATTACCGATGCCGTCATCCGCTTTGGATTGGATCGTAAGGTACGCAATTCGGAAGTACTTACCACCGGTATACTAACACTTCTGGTAGGATTTGTTCTACTGTTTTTATGTTACCCCCTGCTTTCCCTTATTCCCGGCCTGGACGGCTACACCACTTTGCTGTGTGTGTTTGTTATGATGTCCTCTCTGCGCCAGCTGTTTCAGCAATTTGTCCGGGCAAAAGGACACATCAAGCTGTATGCTGTAGACGGTATTCTCAGCACTGCTATGACGCTTTTGTTTACCATTATCTTTCTTTTGGGATTCCAATGGGGTGTAGAAGGGTACTTGGCAGCTATTGTGTGTGCTGATGGCTGTTCCTGCCTATTCTTACTGTTCAATGGCAGGATTCTCGGGTATTTTCACCCCTCCTATCTTCGGGGAAAAACCACTGCCCAAGAGATGCTGCGTTACTCTATTCCTATGATCCCCAATACGGTGTTCTGGTGGATAACCACCGTTTCTTCCCGTTATATCATCACCGCCGTAATGGACGAAGGAGCTTCTGTCAACGGACTGTATGCCGCAGCCTACAAATGGCCATCTGCCATCATCCTGATCTCCACGATTTTTATGAATGCATGGCAGATGTCTGCCATTTCGGAAGAAAGAGGCCGTGCCCGGTTCTTCACGCAAGTATTCCGCAGTCTCAGTTCCCTGGTGTTTATTGTTGGTTCTTTCCTCATTCTTTTTGCCAAGGTAATCACCAAAATCATGGTGGCTGACTCTTATTATGAGTCCTGGATTTACATTCCTCTTTTATCAGTAGCTACAGTTTATTCCTGTATGGTCACTTTCTTGGGTTCAGTATACATCGTCAATAAAAAAAGCATCCTTTCTCTGGCTACCACGGCGGCTGGTGCTGTGGTCAATGTAATTCTCAGCTTCTTCCTAATTACCCATTATGGAGGCAACGGTGCTGCTTTTGCTATGTTTGCCAGTTATTTTGTGGTGTTCTTACTTCGGGCTTACGACACCAAACGATTCATTCATATGCATCTTGGAGTTTTTCGTCTGACAGTCAACACCATTCTTTTGTTAGGACAGGCTTTCCTCATGATCTTAGAGGTTCCCTATTGGATTCCCATCGAGATTGTCCTCACTTTGATTATCACTTTGTTGAATCTGGGTGGTCTCATGGCAGCGGTAAAAAAGATTCTGCCAGGAGGTAAAAAATCCGCATAAAATAAATGGCTCTCTGTCATTAGGCAGAGAGCCATTTTGATTTCTGAATTTTATAATCTCAAAAGGGGTTTCGGTAAAACCGAAACCCCTCTGAAAACTTTGTAGGTAGTAGGATTACTATCTTACACCGATAGACTCCTACCAATCATATTCAATTGTAACTCCAAAGTATATCAGAAAACTTACCGGATAAATTCACCTAGTACATTGGATTTTACCTTTTCGACTCCGTGAATATTCGTAAACACGACCGGCTGGGCATAAAGCCTGAACATTTTTATCACTTGGAAGGCCTTAATACGAAGTACGTTCTCAAACTATTATTTGGAACGGGCTTTTATAGAAGCCACAAAAATAAAGGTTCCTCAGTTTCTCAGCCGATCCGATTGTTGTTTACTGGATCGATCATTCTTATAAAAAATCACCTTTCAAAATTTGATCCTGAAGGTTATTCTACTTGTACTTGGGACTCATTCCTTTACTTTGAATTCCGATGTTCCTATCTATACTTTTATTTATTGAATCAGCAGCGGCCCGAAAAGCCATCGCGATTCAACTGTGAAATTTCTTCCTGTGCCATCGGACCCACCTCTTTCTTTATTATTTAAGATACAAGGCTCCTCCCACACTCCCTTTCCAAACCTTTCATTCCCTCATTTTTGTGAGGAAACCTTATTTGGATCTTCCGGTCACTCCATTTCGAGGGCTTTCCAATCATCATTGGAATTCATTCTTTTCTTCCTGCTCTTTTCAAACTTTTCTCCTTCCGGTTCCCTTTTCCTGCAACCCTTCCTATTGGAACGATCACCTGTCGGAAAAAGCTTTCCTTCCAGATTACGCCGGCCTTTCTTCTGAGAATGTTTCACACGGTTTCTCGTCCCGCATGATCTTCTTTACCAGATATTCGCCGGAAATTTCTGCAAGACTTACAGAAATTCTTTTACTTTGAGCCCCTCTTGCCGGAACTGTGGGAGCTTCTTTGAACTCTTGTTCTTTTCTGGCTTTATTATATCACTCGATTTGTAATATGTCAATATCTTTTTTCCATTTGTTTATAAAAATTTATAGTTAAAATAAACAGACAGCTTTTTTTTGATAAAAGGTTGACTTCTGGCCTTTCCCTTTGTAAAATGAGAGAGACCGGCAGGCTGTTCCTTCCGGATCTTAATCAAAACGCCGGCTTTGCCGCGCTTGCAAAGGAGAATGATCCATGAACAATGAATACGGTGCGGACCTGATCACCCTGATCGATGATGAGGGCGTAGAGCACGAATTTGAGATTCTGGATGAGATCGATAACGACGACGGCGTTTTTTACGCCCTGCTCCCCACTTTTGACGACCCCCAGAGCGAGCTGGAATCCGAAGGTACCTACTATATCTTTGAGGTCATCGAGGAAGACGGCGAAGAGCAGTTGGCCGAGGTGGAGGACGACGAACTTCTGGATAAGCTGGCCGCTATCTTTGAGAGCCGCTTTGAAGAGCTCTACGATGAAAATGCTGCTGAAGAAGAGTAATTTTTTCATAAGTTCTTTTATGGAAAATTACCAACAGTAATTCGTGGTATACTCTTTCCAGATTATTTTTCCTGCCTGGTGCGTGGACTGTTGCATTAATAACCCTACACTTTTATAATCGGGAGCCCTGCTCCGGCGGCAGACTGCAGACCTCCCGGTCCGACTTCGTGTCGGATTGGAAGAAGGGAGTAGAAACCCGTTGGGGGGGCACCCACCTGTTTACTTTCGTAGGCAGGTTATTCTTTGCACTTACGGCCAGGCGGGTCACTTTATCTATTAACCTCCGGATTTTGATCCGGAGGTTTTTTCATATTTCAAGCGGTTTTGGGCACTCTATCATGGGATACATCCCAAAGGAGGGACCTATGGACCGAAAAAACAAGCTGCTATCCGCTTTTGGGGGATTTGCCGCAGGTCTTGCCAACGGCCTGCTGGGAGCTGGGGGCGGAATGTTTCTGGTACCCCTTCTGCAAAAAGCCGGCGTTACAGGAAGCCGAGCTCATGCCACCTCTGTAGCTGCTATCTTTCCCCTTTGCCTTCTCAGCGCCGCCCTGTATCTGTTCCGGGGGCAGGCTACCCTTTCCGATGCATTACCCTATCTGCCATGGATGGTTGGGGGTTCGCTTATCGGTGCATGGCTGCTGCCGCGCTGTAGCTCGGTATGGCTTCGACGCATCTTTGGCCTGCTGATGCTGTGGGCTGCCGGGAGGATGCTGCTATGATGCCCGGGCTATGGGGAGCGTTGGCAGGGCTTGTTTCGGGCGCCCTAGGAGCCATGGGAATGGGCGGCGGAGGCGTTCTGGTAATCTGGCTCACCCTGGGGGCTGGCATGGCACAGCCCGCTGCCCAGGGGGTAAATTTGCTGCTCTTTATCCCCTGTGCCATCCCGGCCCTCTTCTCCTATTCCCGAAAAAAGCTGATCTGCTGGAAAGCCGTAGGATTCTGTGTAGCAGCAGGTCTGGCAGGGGCCATGCTGGGAGCCTGGGCCAGCAATCTGCTGGAGCCGGATCTCCTTCGGCGTATCTTTGGCGCCATGCTTCTGGTTATGGGGATACGGGAACTGTTTCCTGGCAAAAAAGGAAAGGGGGACTTGTAATAAAACTCCCCTTTTTCCTTTTTTCTTTTTATTTCTCTCGTTTTCATCAATAGACATTTCTCACAAAATCATTTATAATATAGGTACCGTATTCGAAATTTATCATGAATGGGAGGCCTTTTTATGCGCTACCGTATTATAACCGATTCTACCGGCGATCTTACCCCCGAACTGGTTCGGGAGCTGGATCTCACCGTTATTCCTATGGAATTTACTGTTGACGGAAAGAGTTATCACAATTATCCAGATGGTCACGAAATGAGCGCAAAGGCTTTCTATGACCTTCTTCGCTCCGGCAAGACTTCCACTACTGCCCAGATCAATTCCCAAGAATTTGTAGAGTGGGCAGACCCCATGCTGCAGGCGGGCGAGGACCTTCTGTATATCGCCTTCTCCTCCGGTCTCAGCGGCACCTGTCAGAGTGCCCTTCTGGCCAAACAGGAGCTTTCTGAAAAATATCCTGACCGGAAAATTTATGTAGCGGATTCCCTCTGCGCCTCCATGGGAGAAGGGCTGCTGGTATACTATGCCGCTAAAATGCAGCAGGAAGGGAAATCTATCGATGAAGTCTATCAATGGGTGCAGGACAATAAATTACATCTGTGCCACTGGTTCACGGTAGACGATCTGAACCATTTGAAGCGCGGTGGGCGTGTTTCCCCGGCTGCAGCCCTTTTTGGCACCATGCTGGGCATTAAGCCTGTGCTCCATGTGGATGACGCCGGTCACCTGATCCCTGTAGCTAAGATCCGCGGACGCCGCCAGTCTCTGGACGCTCTGGTGGCCCATATGGAAGAAACTGTAACGAATCCGGAAAACCAGGTGATCTTTATCAGCCACGGCGACTGTCTGGAAGATGCCCAATATGTGGCAGACAAAATCCGCAGCAAATGGAACGTAAAGGATATTGTCCTCAATGAGATTGGCCCTGTAATCGGCACCCATTCCGGTCCTGGTACTGTGGCCCTGTTCTTCCTCGGCACAAAACGCTAATGCAACAACGCCCCAACACAGCTGAACTTTTATGCTGTGTCGGGGCGTTTTATATGGGTTGAAAAGTCCACTCGTTTTATTTGGGAAATACCTGACCAAATCGCATGGCGGGAAAATCAAATAAGAATCCCTCTTTCCCTTGTGCCTCCATCACGGTATGGCACAAAAGCTCATACAGCTTACTTTGATAATAGATCTGATAATCGGATTGTACATAAGCAGGAAGAGCGTAAGATATACGTACCAGTCCTTTCTTTCGCAGTCCCTCTAGTGCCGCGGACCGTTCTTTCACCAACTCCATGGAATCCTCAGGATGGGTAATATATACGTGGTTTAGGGCGATGGACCGCAGTCCCGGCTCTTGGGAGCTGTGAAGCTCAAAGCGCACAATAGGGAACCGTCTGGCAACATGCACTGCCTTTAGTATCTCTTTTTCCATAGGGGACAGGGAAAGTCGTTTCATATCGTTAAAACCTCCGTTTTTTCTTCTATTGTACACGGGGAAAGTAAAAAATACAACGCCTTTCCTCTGGTATTACCCACTCAGCTTCGAATTTCCTATTGAGAAAAAAAGTGGAGCTTTTTTTAGAAATCCAGCCTCAAAACGCCTATTTTTCAAGAAAATGAAAGGAAAATAATATTTTTTCAAAAGCCTCTTATGCCTACTGATTTTGTGATTTGATTTTGTATATTATGGATAGAAATCCCTGCAAAAAATGAAGGCTTTGCCAAAAAATCCAGTTCCCATGCGGTTTTCTCGCCTTGACAGACGATAGGAGGAATGCTACAATCATACCATACCCCCTGTTCGGTATTGTAGGGACTGCAGGATTGTAGCCTCTGCATGATAGATATAGAGAAGCAAGCAATGTAAAGGAGTGTTTTTGTATGGCAGTCAAAAAGGCAGACGCAATTGTATCCGGTCGCACTTATCTCATCGTAAACAGAAAAAGCGGCAAGGCCCTTTCCGGCGAATCCCATGCCGATAACGGCGGCGTAGTGGAACAGTTCTTCCTCACTCGGGAAGACAATCAGCTGTGGACCGCGGAAAAAGCGGAAAAAGGAACCTGGAAGCTGGTATGCAAGGATTCCGGAAAATGCCTGGACGTAATCAACGGCGGTGAAGTTGACGGCGCATGGGTCCATCAGTGGGACTATGTAGGCGGCGAGACCCAGCAGTGGAAGCTGGAAGCTACCAAGGACGGCTACTATAAGATCATCAATGCTAAATCTGGAAAATGCTTGGATGTCGTGGATATCAGCGATGAAGACGGCGCCGCTATCCAGATCTGGGAAGATGCCAACGGCGAGAATCAGCAGTGGAAGCTGGAAGCCTGGCCGGTAGTAGAAGAGGCTAAGCCCGCCGAAGAAGCTAAGCCTGTGGAAGAGGTTAAGCCTGCTGAAGAAGTTAAGGCCGCACCGGCAAAGGCTCCTGCTAAGAAGCCTGCTGCGAGAAAGCCTGCTGCCAAGAAGGCTCCTGCTAAGAAATCCGCTGCGAAAGCTGAGCCTGCCGCAAAGGCTGAGCCCGCTAAAAAGACCGAGCCTGCTGCAAAAGCTGAGCCCGCCAAAAAGGCTGAGCCTGCTGCAAAAGCTGAGCCCGCCAAAAAGGCCGAGCCTGCTGCAAAGGCTGAGCCTGCTAAAAAAGCGGAACCTGCTAAAAAGCCCGGAAGAAGAGCTTCCTCTAAGAAATCCTGATATCCCCATTTTTCGGGACAGGGGGCTAGCGAACGAAAGTTGTTTTAAATTGCAAAGCTGGAGATTACAGGCAAAATTGCCTGTATTCCCCAGCTTTTTTTGCGTATACAAAAAAACTCCCCCTCTGCTTGCTGGATACCAGCAGCAGAGGGGGAGTTTCTATGATTACCGGTCATTGAGATCGGTATAACTCTGAAATCTGGTGAGGGAACGATAGGCCGGCCGGATGATTCGTCCACCGGTAAACATCTCCTCCATACGGTGAGCACACCAGCCACCAATACGGGATACTGCAAACATGGGAGTAAACAGATCCTCCGGGATTCCCAGCATCTGATAGATCAGACCAGAATAGAAGTCCACATTGGCAGAAACCACCTTTTTGCTGCCCTTGACCCGTTCAAAGGCACCGGGGGCTAGCTTTTCCACCAGACGGAACAGGTCAAACTCCCGGTCCATGCCCTTCTCTTTGGCCAGGTTTTCCGCTTTTTCCTTGAGGATCACCGCTCTGGGGTCAGAAAGGGTATACACCGCATGGCCGATGCCATAGATCAGGCCGGAGCCGTCTCCTGCTTCCTTACGAAGAATCTTTTCCAGATAGGCCTCTACCTCATCCTCGTTTTCCCAGTTCTCCACATTGGCCATAATCTCTTTCATCATGGTCATGACCCGATGGTTGGCGCCGCCGTGTTTTGGCCCCTTCAGAGAACCGATAGAGGCAGCGATAGTGGAATAGATATCGGTACCGGAGGAAGAAAGCACCCTACTGGTAAAGGTAGAGTTGTTGCCGCCGCCATGCTCTGCATGGAGCATCATACACAGGTCCAGCAGTTTAGCCTCACGGTCGCTGAACTGTTTATCCGGGCGCAGAGCATAAAGAATGGCCTCTGCGGTATGGTGCTCCGGCACCAAGGGATGGAAGTACATACTCTTTTTATCAAAGTGCCGCCGCTTTACCTGATAGGCATAGGTCATAATCGTAGGCAGCCGTGCGATCAACTCCACCGACTGGCGCATATTGTTTTCCAAAGAGGGATCATCGGGAGTATCATCATAGGAATAAAGAGCCAATACGGAACGGGCCAGCTTATTCATGATATTGGCAGAGGGCGCCTTGATAATCATGTCCTCGGCAAAATACTCTGGCAGCTCCCGGTTATTATTGAGAATCTCATTAAACCGGTCCAACTGGCTTTTGGTGGGAAGGTGGCCAAACAGCAGCAGCCATTCCACCTCTTCAAAGCCGAAGCGGTTGTCCCGCACACAGCCATCTACCAGTTCCCGCAAATCGATGCCCCGATAGATCAGCTTGCCTTCGTCAGGAGTTTTCTCCTCGTCCTCGATAATATAGCCGTGGACGTTACTGATATTGGTCAGGCCCGCCACAACACCGGTGCCGTCTGCATTACGAAGGCCCCGCTTTACTTGATATTTGTCGAACAGTTCCCCGGGAATCCGGTTATTTGCCCGGTATTCGCTGCATAAATTTTCCAGTGAGGAAAGCTTTTTCTCCTGTGTCTGCTCCATTCCCTGCACCTCATCTCCATAATCTGGGCAGGCGCGCCGCCCTTGTCTTACCTTTTCCGACAGTGCCTTTATTGTACAACAGCACTATGGTAAAGTCAATAGGAGAAGGCGTTCTTTCTCCATTAAAATGAAATATTTAATCTTTAATCCTGCATTTTTTTGTAAAATCAGCGAATTTCTACCGGTACAGCTGAGAAATCCCGCATAAATCAAATTGAAATCCTGCTATGAATGAAAGGGGACGTTCCAATGAGATCCAAAAACCTGAAACGTGTGATTGCCCTATGCGGCGCTTTTTATATCACGGCTGCCCTGGTGCCTCTCCTGGCCTTTTGTCCAGCACAGGGAGCTACATCAGAGGAAAAGAATACACCTGCCGCTCCCATTTCATCCAACGGCGTTTTTCGAATAAAAGACGCCGACGGTTCTATTTTGGAAGTGGAGGAAACTGAATTTGTTATCGGAGGGATTGCGGCAGAAGTTCCCCCCACCTATCCCCCCGAAGCCCTGAAAGCCCAAGGGGTAGCTGTCTACACCTATTATAGCCGCCTGCGGGAGCAAAGCCGGGCCAAGGATGCGGAAAGCGATTTCACCTGTAATACCGAAACCGGACTGGTATACCTGCCAAAGGAGGCGAGAAAAGAGCGCTGGGGGGACTCCTATGAAGAATGGGAATCCGCTCTGGAAGAAGCGGAAAAGGCTATCCGAGGACAGACCCTCCAAGAGGACGGAGCTCTGCTGTGCTCCACCTATTTTGCCATCTCCTCTGGGAGTACCGACGATGCCGCTGACGTTTGGGGCGGGGATTATTCCTATCTGAAACCTGCCGCCAGCCCTGGGGACGTTTTTGCAGATGGATACCTCTCTCAGGCCAGCTTCTCCCTCTCCGATGCCAGCAAAGCCATTACCGACGCGTATCCTGACGCCAAGCCCGGGGACGACACCTCCCAATGGATCACCAATGTGGAGCGCACCGGCAGCGGCACTATCCGGAAAGCCGACCTGTGCGGGGAGGAAGTAACAGGCACCCAACTGCGCAATGTGTTTGACCTGCGCTCCGCCAACTTTACCTGGGAAGAAAAGGATGGAAAACTGGTCTTTACGGTAAAAGGCTGGGGGCATAATGTGGGGATGAGCCAGAACGGCGCCCGGTATATGGCGGAAAACGGGGCAGGATATGAGGAAATCCTTTCCTGGTACTATCCCGGGAGCCAGTTAGTATAAAAAAACAGCTTTTTTGTCGATCTTTCCCTGGACTTTCTCCTATCGTTATGATATGTTCAAATTACAGGGGGGCAGGGAAAATGAAGCTATACCAATATCATAACCGATGCAACTGCTCCGGTATGCGCATCCGTCAAAGGCGGGAAGAATTGGGCCTTTCTCAGGAACAGCTTGCGGCGAAATTGCAGCTTTATGGGTTGGAGCTGGGGCAAAAGGCCATTAGCCGTATGGAAACCGGACTGCGTGTGATACCGGATTACGAGCTGTTATGGCTGGCCCGGGCGCTGGAGACTACCTGCGGATGGCTGCTTGGGGAGAAAGAAGAAAATTAAATACAGATCATGCCAAAGGCGGTTGCCCAATATGAGCAACCGCCTTTTCTGTTCTTTTCCTCTTCCTTATTCTGCAACTTCCAGCAGCTTTTGGGATATCCGGGTGGAAACCTCTACATAATATAAGGTCTCTTCTTCTGACAGAGTTGATTCGTCTATACTATTGAGAGCCTCCATAGTTTCCGCGTATTTGGTAAGGAAATCTGCGTATTCCCCCATCAGCCCTGCCACATCGTCGGAGCTCTGGTATTTTTTCATGAACTCCACATAATCATCAAAAAAGGCCTCATAGCTATCCATTGCCTTTTTAAACTCCGGGTCAATCCCGCTTTCCTCATTGGTATCCGGCTCCTCCACCTCTGAGGGAGGCGTGCTTTCTTCGCTGCTTTCTTCCTTGCCCTCGGGCTGGGATTCCTCCTCCGGCTCTTCCTCTATGATGCTTTCTTCCTCTTCACTACTCTCTTCCTGGGCAACAGAGACTTCCGGCTGGATACTGCTTTCCTCCTGCTTTGTATCCTGGCTAGCTCCACAAGCAGACATAGATACTGCCAAAAGTGCTGCAAATAAAATTGCTATTGTCTTTTTCATAAAATTCCCTCTCATTCCTTTTAAACAATTTGATGCTGGAAATAATTATACAGCAATTTTAAAAATTACGCAAGTGCGTATACGCGTTTGCGTAATTTTTTTTAAAATTCTTTAGAGGTGAAGTTTATGACAGTAAAAGATGCAGTGGTAGAAAGGATTCAGACCCTTTGCAGAGAAAAAGGAATCCGCCCAAATGAACTGGCAAATATTTCCGGAGTCACCCCTTCCACCGTATACAGCCTATTGGATAATCGGCGGCGGGATGTATCGATTACTACCATAAAAAAACTATGTGATGGCCTAGAGGTCACGCTGGGAACCTTTTTTTCCACTGTGGAATTTGATTCTTTAGAACAAGAAATCATATAAGCGCAAAAAACCCTCCCCGGATTTCCGGGGAGGGTTTTGATTGCGGAATGAAACTCCTAAAAATTAGGCGTTGTCAACAGCGTCCATGTGCTCGATGAGCATGAGGACCTTGTTGGAATAACCCCACTCGTTGTCGTACCAGGAAACCAGCTTCACGAAGTGATCGTTCAGCATGATACCGGCCTTCTCGTCGAAGATGGAGGTGTGAGGATCGCCCAGGAAGTCGGAAGAAACAACCATGTCGGCGGTGTAGCCCAGGATGCCCTTCAGCTCGCCCTCGGAAGCTTCCTTGATAGCAGCGCAGATAGCCTCGTAGGTGGTGGGGGTCTCCAGGGTGACGGTCAGGTCAACCA
>CALWVH010000011.1 GCA_944384915.1 uncultured Clostridia bacterium
ATTGCTTTTGTGTGCTGTCAAGGGTGGCGTAAGCTGCCATCAAACATCATATCTGCGATTTTCAAGGTTCAATCTGAGCCTATTTCTTAGGCTTCGGTTTTTCATAACTCATTTGACACTACCTCTGTAATCTCCACGAAAAACTCCTTTTCTTTGGCCTTGAGCTTTTCAAATACATATTCGGACATCCCGGCTTTGTTTTCCAAAATTTCATCCAGCTTATATTTGCCCACATATTCACGCAGCGCCATTTGGGCAGCAATGTGGATCTGCTCCTCAAAATCGTCAATCTCGGTTAAGATCTTGACATAATCCGTGACCCGATAGTTGCAAACAAAATTGATGCGAAGGGAAACTTTATCCAGTGTCAGGATTTCCTGCCCGGTGATATTCATTTGTGTGAGTCTGGTATCCACAAAGTTCACATCGATTTTTACGCCGTTTTTCCAAAAATAGTAGGTCCCGGCATCCAGAACCCGGATAAATTTCTGGTTAAAATAGAGTCTTGCCTTTTGATACTCCATAACCTCGATCTTGGCATAATACACAGCGGGGATTTGGGCAAAGATATATTGGGGAACATCCTCTGCCACCTCAGGAGTAGAGATATCCACCATTTTATACTCGTGCTTATCGGTAACTGCCCAGAAGGCATACTTGCCCCGACGAAGCACTGAAGCAAACTTCCCATTGACAAAGTGGAGCGCCAGCTGCTGGTCCCCTACCTCCACCACCGAAACCTGCTTGGCAACGGCCTTATCGGCAAGAAGCTGCTCCAATGTGCATTGCACAGGCAGAATAGGCTGATCCCGCTCTGCTACCTCAATTTCTCTACCGCCAAAGGTGCGGTATTTACCGGCAGTAAGGGTTTTTACATATTTTCCATTCTTAAAAAGGAACCCTCTTTGATTTTCAGAAATAATAATTTTGCTCATACTATGTAAACCTCCTTAAGGTTAAAATACGTTTGCAATTACTCCTGTAACCACCTGCGGCCAAAAACGTAAGTGGCCGTGCATACAAGCGGAAAGAAGCCTTTTGGCCTGTATGCTTGGTTCACGGTATCTGTTTTCGGGCAAGGCAGGCGACCACCTGCTTTGGGCAAAAGCGCACAGACCCTTTTGCCTTTTGCTGAGTAATTGCATTCATCATAAAAAACTGTGTGCTTTTACACACCCTTTTGGCCGTTTCCGGCCATTAACCAAACCACTGGCGATATGCGGGTCACGCATACGGCAGGATTCGAACCTGCGATAATCGGACGGAATAAGTCCTTACCTGGGGATTTGAACCCCATCTGTCCAGAGCATTTCATGCTCATCCAGATTGCCAAAGAGCAAGAGCTGCTTCGGGCATACACGCCGGCATTGCCTTGTGCACCGCAGTGAAAGAAAAATCCAAACACACGCTGGAAGAAGTCTTGCAAGCATATTTTACCAGTTACCCCCCTGTAAAACACGGAAAAAAAGCTGCGAACTTAGAAAAGTCCACAGCTTTTTTGTCTTTGCAAACGTTCTATCATCAATTTTCTAACCGGCTCCGGCTGTATAACCTCCACCATAGGGCCAAAACTCAAAATGCGGATTATCATTTCGGTTTCATCATCCTTGTCGTATTGGATATGCACAAGGTAATGATTGGCGTCCATCCGCTCCGCCTGTTTTTTAAAATGGGCAAAATGGAGCAGGCATCGCTCCAATGTGTTGCGCTCATCGCGGATTCGCAGGGTAAGCCATCTTTTCACCGGACTAGGCGGAATGGGAGAGGCAAAATGGCCGGCCTCGCATTTTTCGCAGGAGACTATCCTCCCCAGGTTCACGGTCCCCCCATAGCGGCATCCTGTGCTGATCAGCCGGAATTTATCATCTTTTTCTGAGTATTCCAGCCTTACCGGCATGGCCTGCATCAAAACAAGCTGACCCCTGCGATTGACCATTTGAATTTTGAGCGCCTGCCGCTCCTTTAGAGCAGATAAAATGGTACGAAACCGGGTAATATATCCTTCGTCCTCAAAGGGATCACCGTCGCCATACTTGTCATACACCACGTAATCTTCCGAAGTAAACAACGGCTCTACCTCCTCAAGGCCGCGAATTTCCACATCAAACAGCTGTATGCGCGGGTCAAGGGTAATGGCTTTTAGCCACTGTTTTTGAATCAACGTCAGAGGCATCGTCGGTGGATGCTGAATGGGGGTTGTCCTATCCCTTCTCATCAGCTGCCACTTTTCCCCTTTCAACGCAGGCAGCACCGTTTGCATACTTTCGCTGAATGCATACTCCCGGACGATCCGATCCAGATGTTTTTCCTCTGCATCTCCCCTGATAATCTCCTCAATGATTTTTGCCACCACTTGGTAGTATACAGAATATATCTCATTGAAAATCATGCTTTTCCTCCGCAATCCCATACATATGGTACATTTCTTCCATATCCCGCTTAAATTGATTTTCCAGCATGCGATTGGAAAAACGAAGCTCTGTAATCCTACAAATAAAGGTTCGAATCCAGGGGATCATTTCACTGGTATCATATACCTCTGCCGTAAAACGGTAGGTATCCTTCCCCACCTTTTCCACCCGGCCAATACGCTTTTCCCTCTCCAAACGACGTACAATATGTTCTTCATTGCGACCAACTCTGACGGTAAACTCCACGTGCTCTATGTGCTCTTTACCGTGATGGCTTTTAGAAGAGGTGACGCCCCACATTTTGGACTGCATCTTGTCAAGCTCTGCCCGCAGCTCATCAAAGCGCGGGGCATATCCTTCCAGCTTTACATCCGATAAATAGTCTATGCGAAAGGACTTGATGGTATGGAACTGGGGCTGATAGGCAAGAAGATGCTGCCTCCCATTTTGAACGCTGATGAAAACACGGAGAGGAATCATCTGGATTTTGCTGGGCTGATCGGCGGCACGGCTTAAATTCCACACAGTAACAGCGTTCTTTTTACGCATGGCGGTAAACAGCATTGCCAACACATCGCTGTCTATGGCAGACGTAATGTAGTGGTGCTTAAAGGCAAAAAAATCGGGTGGATTTTCCGCTTTATCCAGCAAAAAGGAACCGATTACGCCACAGGGCGCAACTTCTGAATAGAAGTTTAATAGATCCGTTATACCAGGGAGCTCCACATCTCCGGCTCGATGATACATCATCTTTCTGCCCACTTTTTCACCGACGATAATCCCCTGCTCTATGTATTCTTTTAATTTCTTCCTGACTGTGGATTCATCAAAAACCATGGGATTTTCAAAACAAGAAAGAGATTGGTCTATTTGGGCCAGTATTTCCGGGAGAGAAAGTGAGACGGCAGGAGCGTACAAAATATCCAGCAACAGAAAATGCAGGGTAATATCGCCATCCGTAAAGCTCTTGGCTTTGAGGGCTTTATAAAAAGGGTTGTGCTGGGACACACGGCTGTCAATGGAAATAAACACCGTTTTCCCTTCCGGCGTCCGTACAAAGCTCATGTGGTCCCCCAGCCAGCTTTCCATCCTGCGGCGCTCGTCATCATAAGAGCGGGCGCTTTTTTTGTTATACTCCTCCCGGCTTTTAAACCCGTAAACATAAAATTCACGCATATACCCGCGGATTTTCTCAAAGTTTTTTATAAGCTCCTGGTACGCTGACACCGCCTCTCCCCCCTGACTTTGTCACTCTATCCATTATTGTTTCATTATACCCCAAATCTCATTTCACCGTCAATCTTTCCCCTTTGTCCCAATATCCCAGCCTATAACAAAGTGCAGACCTTTTTGGGCCTGCCCTTCTCTTTTATATTTCTTCCTTTTTCTCCAATTCTTCCGGTATGGGAGGGACCTGGGAATCTTCCGGCAGCACCTCATCTTTGGTTCCTCTTCTATGCCACTGGGGAACAAAAATGGAAGCCAGCACAGAAACAATGGGGACGGTCATTACCACGCCAATGCTTCCGGAAATTCCCTGCATAATCTCAATACAGATACTGCTGGAATTGATGACCTGATTCATAGAAAGGTCGTAGGCGTAATTCAGCACCAATAAGCTCAAAGAACCGCCAGCAAAGGCCAGCACCAAGGTATTGGACATGGTGCCCATCATATCTTTGCCCACAGAAATACCGGAGCGGAACAGCTGTACCCGGGTAAGAGAGGGGTTCTGGCTGTAGATCTCGGTAATGGTGGAGGAGATGGACATGGCTACGTCCATCACGGCGCCCAATGCAGAAATCAGGATACCAGCAAACAAAAGCTCTCCAATATTCACCTGGGTATTCTGCCCTATAAAAATCAGATCTTCAATATTGCTTACATTATAGCCACCGATATCCGCTGCCGCGCCAAAAAGCCATGCAGATACGCCGGCCAGCACCACACCAGCCACGGTGCCCAATACGGAACAAAGGGTCTTGGCAGAAAAACCACCAATGAGGTACATGGTCACAAGGGTAGTCACCAACGTGATGAGTACCGCGGAAAGGAAGGGTGACACCCCTCTGTAGATCATGGGGATCATGAGGAAAAAGATACAGATAAAGGTAAAAATCAGGCCCAAAGCGGATTTGGCTCCATTTTTCCCGCCAATCAGGCACAGGATCAATAAAAAGGCTGCCACAAAACCTACCACTGCTAAAATACGATCCGGGCTATACACTGTTACCACATGGTTATCACCGCTCACGCTTACAATGGCAATTACATCCCGGCCAGGATAACACACGGCGCCAAATAGATTTCCATTGGGGCTGGTGGCCTCGACTGTCTGTCCTGCCAGTTCGCCGGTTTTTATGTACAACTCTACCTGCTGGTCACCGTAACGATTTCCATCCTCTTGAAGATTGTCACGCAAAATGGAAACCACTTGGGCTTTTTCGAACGTCCGGCCTTCCGTACCCACCAGATCCGTCTTATCCACCTGGTTATACTGCCAGAGGAACAGAGCAAATCCAACTGCCAACAGGCATAAAATTCCACGAGCCAATATTTCTCTTCCTGTAACTTTCTTGTTGTTTCTCATGTTGTCCCCTCAAAAAGCAGGGCAGGAACGGTTTCCCGCCTCTGCCCCATGGTTTGTTGTCAATCTATTTGCCGTTCTTTAGCGAACGCTGCTCTTCTTCTTTTCGGAATAGATCACACCTGCCAGGCCCATGCCGGAAACTATTGCCAGCACTGCATAGAACAGAGGGCTGTTATCGCCGGTGGTGGGGTTGCTGTCGGGCTTTTCGGTTGCATCAGGCTTCTCGGTAGCGTTGGGCTTCTCAGTAGCATCCGGCTTCTCGCTGGGAGCAGGGGTTTCCTCAACCAGCACCAGCTCTGCCTTAGCCTTGGCCAGGTCAGCCACAGCCTGGGAAACTTCGCTCTCAGATGCAGTTTCGTCAGCGGCTACCTTTTCGGCAGCAGCCAGAGCCTCTGCAAAAGCGGTCCAAGATTCGGAGGTGTAGTCGTCTTCCACCAGCTTCTTGGCCTCTTCGATAGCGGCGTTAAGAGCGGTCTTATCAGCGGACTTTACGATCGTGTAAACGGAGCTGTCATCCAGAAGCTTGCCGGTAGTAACGTCATAGGTAGCAATGGTGAAGGAGTTCTCGTCTACAGAAAGGACAGAGTAAGAGGGAGTCCAAGTCTGGCTTCTTTCTGCCACATAATCCTGCTGATGCTCAATCAGCTCATAGAACTTAGAACCGGTAGAGGAGTTGGTCTCCAGATATACAGTGCCTTCGGGATCAATTACTGTGCCGCTAGCCACGTCGCCGTCAATGGTGTAGCAGGTGCCGTTATCTTCGGTGCCGGTGCTGCTCAGCTGATAGGTGCGGGAATACGTATGGTCATGGCCCTGGAGCACTACATCGATATCATACTCATCCATCAAGGGAGTCAGCTGGGTACGGAGCACAATGCCGTCAGTAGCGGAGTGATCCTTGCCGGAGCCGTAAATGTCCTGATGGAACATAACCACTCTCCACTGTGCATCGGGGTTCTCTTCCACTGCCTGCTTCATCACAGCTTCATGGGTTGCGCAGTTGTAGTTGTTGGTATCCAGAATGATAAACAGGGTGTTGCCATAAGTGTAGTAATAATCGGTACCAGCTGCGGTTTTGCCCTCGGTGGCAACGCCAGAGTTAGGATTGTTGTAGTGATCGCTGTAGTTGGAATTGCTGGAATCATGGTTACCGATTGTGGTGGACAGAGCATAGCTCTGGATAGCATCGGGATTCAGGAAACCGGCATACTCGTACTCGTTGCTGGAAGAATTGATCTGGTCGCCGGCAGTCATCAGGAAGTTGGTGTCCGGGTTAGCAGCCAGTGCAGTTTCCAAAGTAATATTCCAGTTAAAGGCGTCGTTACGGGCAGCCAGATAACCGCTCATGGTATCGCCCTCAGAGGATTTCTGACCCTTGCAAGCGCCGATCTGGGGATCGCCAAACAGCAATGCTTTGTAGGAATCAAAATCCTGGGTGGTGAACTCGATAGCCTCGCTCCACTCGCCGTTCTGGAAGTACTGATAGTAGTAGGTGGTGTTTTCTTCCACGCCTTCCACGGAAACCTTGGAAGCATAGTAGGCTTCGCCTTCTTCAGCGGAAGAAACGCTGGTGCCGTTTGCGCTGATATACTTGGGGGTCTCATCCTGGGTACCGGCAAATTCCACGGCGTCCTTCATATCCTTGGAGAGAGCCACACGAATCTTGGGGGTTTCCTGGGTCTTGGAATACCAGCTAAAGTTCAGCTTGGTTTCGTCGGCGCCAACCGTAACGGCAACCTTCTGATAATCGGTTTTTACGGTTTCCCATTCCGTTTTCCACTTCGCCCAAGCTCCGCTTTCGGCCTGCTGATTTACAGAAGCATCATTCCATTTGTCTGTGGCTGCAAGCACAGACATACCGGAGCTTGCGATCATAGCCAGAGCCAGAACGGTACATACCAGCTTTTTGCTTTTCTTCACATTCATCCTCTTCTCTCTTCAGGTAGTTTTGCGGCAGACTCTTGCCGCCATATTGGTTTTTTGTTTGTCCGTGGGCATTATAGCAAACCCTTTTGAGGGCTTCAAGGCAATTTACCATAACCTTACACAACCTTACCAAGGTTTCACATTGCTATCTGAATACTTATTACAAAAAGAAGAGAAATGTAAAAAAAGCGATGCAGTTCAAAACAAACTGCATCGCCTTTAAAACCAACGATGAAATAAAAGCCATTTCCTTTTTTACGACTACACAGCAGACGCAGCATAGATGCTTTCTTTCTTCTGCCAAAGGGCAAAGGCAATATTAGTGGAATGATCCGCGATACGCTCCAGATTCGTAATCAGATCATTATAGATAGCGCCGCCCTGGGCAGTACACAAGCTCTGGTTCAAACGAGACACATGGTTCTCCTTACAGGAGCGGGCCAGGTTATCAATGGAATCCTCTGTGGAATTGATGCGGAATGCCAGTTCAAAATCCATCTTCCGCTCTTGGAACAGACGGCAGGAATCATCCAATACCTGAATGACCTTATCCTGCATCTCATGCAGCTCTTTCAAAGCCTGTTCACTAAACGTGGTCTTGGTAGCCTGCATCTGCTGCGCCTGCTCTGCAATATTCTCCGCGTGATCTCCTACTCTTTCAAAGTCGTTGACCACATGGAAGAGCGAACCCACCAGTTGCCGGTCGTTATCCTCCAACTCCAGGGCATTGATCTTCACCAGATACTCGGTAATATTGGTATTGAGGAAATTGAGGATCTCTTCATTGTCTTCCAGTTCCTCCATTTTTTCCACATTACCGCTAAATAACATATCCATCGCCATCAAGTAATTTTTACGTGCCAGATCTCCCATACGGGCAACCTCTTTCAGCACTTGGGCTACTGCAATAGGCGGAGTCTTCAAAATACGGGAATCCAGATACTTGAGAGATTTTGCCTCCCGCTCCTCGTCTTTTCCGGGGATAACAAAGCAGGCCAGCTTTACCAGGAAATCACTGAGGGGCAGCAGGATTGCGGTGGTCACTACGTTGAAGGTGATATGGACAATAGAAATCTGCATGAGGATGTTACCAGGAGCCGCCATCTTCACCCAGCTCACAAAGGGGGTAAACAGGCTGATGCAGATAAACAGGGTTGCGCCAATAATATTGAACAGCAGGTGAACGGTAGCGGTGCGCTTGGCGGTACGGTTGGTGCCAATGCAGGAAAGGACCGCTGTCACACAGGTACCGATATTCTGTCCAAAGATCACAAAAACGGCAGCTTCAATGGGCACTACACCCTGACCAGCCAATGCCATCAACACACCCACAGATGCAGAAGAACTTTGAATAATAGCGGTAAACACTAATCCAATGAGCACTCCTACCAAGGGGTTGGAGAAGGTGGACATCATTTCCTTAAACATTTCAGACTCGCTGAGGGGGGCCAATGCGTCGCCCATGTTGGTCATACCCATAAACAGGATACCAAAACCGGCGTTAATCTGTCCCACATGCTTATAGCTGGTCTTTTTGATGAACATGATCATGACCACGCCAATAAAGATTGCAATGGGAGCCAGATCGTTGAGCTTAATGGCAATCAGCAGACCTGTAACCGTCGTACCAATGTTGGCGCCCATAATCACGCCGGTTGCCTGTGCCAGCGTCATGAGTCCTGCGTTTACGAATCCCACTACCATAACCGTGGTGGAAGAGGAACTCTGGATAATCATGGTAACGATGAGGCCCACCAGCGCGCCCATATACTTGTTGCGGGTGAGCTTTTCTACGATTTTCTTCAGCCGGCTGCCAGCGGCCATTTCCAGGCCGTCTCCCATCAGCTTCATGCCATACAGGAACAGGCCAAGACCGCCCAGAAGCATCATGACTTCTGAAATTTGCATACGTTATCATTCCCCACATTCTTTTCATTTTCTTCAGGATGGATAAAAGATGTACCTTCTGCTGGAAGATACATCTTTATCATATTACTTTTACCTCTCTTTTACAAGAATTTCATGCTCTTTTTGGGGTCCAGAAACGTTTTTTGTCAAAAGGCGGTATACTTTTTCTGATTTTTAAGATATCTATATGAAATTTGTTCATATATCTTATTTATCTGCTATTGTTATTATATTATTCTTCAACATCTTCTGCTTCTTCCTCTGAAATAGTGTACACAAAGGAATATACAGACTCTTTTACCTCCATATTCTGTCCGGAAATCCACTGAATCTCTTTTGAAACTGACAGATTTTCCCCGTTTCCATAGCCATAGGCAGGCTTTGGAGCATAGATCCATTTGGGCCTGCGGGAAAGATCCTCCACCAGATAATCATACAGATACTGGCTGTCTGTGGAAATACTGGAAACCATAGGGGTTGCCGGCAGGCAGTCGGTACACAAATATCCAAAGGGCAGATTCCCAAGAATCAACATACTTTCTCCGCTTCCCTCATTCTCCCGGATCTCCTGTACCATGCTATCGTAAACTCCGGCATCGATTTCCGTAGTCAAAATTCCCTTGGCAGGACCGGAGGTCATTTCCGTATTCAACTGAGAAACAGGCAGATCACGGTATGCCAAAGCGGCGCGGATCATAATGGTGGTACCCAAAAGGAAAAACGCTACCATCACCATACAGGTACGGATCACTGCTACCACTGTCTCCATAGAACCATGGTTAATGCTGCGCAAAAGCGGCCCATAGTTTTCGTATACAATAAGAACAGCCGCCAGCATGGAGGGAAGCAGGGCAAAAGAAGCGCCAAAATCTCCCGGTCGATCCGTGAGATGGGCTCCCAGCGCCATCATCTGCCCGGGAAGATACATCCCCAGCAAAAGCAGCTTACTGCGCCTGCTGGGATTGAGGATACACAGGATGATCGGCCAGATACCGGCGGCAGCCAACAAATGTCCCATTTTAATATTGGCGGGAACATCCCAGTCTTCCTGTGCAATGATAATTACCACATTGGCAAGGATGCAAATAGGAAGGGCTATTTTTACAATGCTCTGAAAAATGGTTTTGATATCAAAGGGAAGGTCTAGTGGGATACGCACCCATCGGGAAAGGAGCATCAGAATCAAAATGGAAAATTCCGCCAGATAAAGGGGGTCCGACTTGGAATAGCCCTGAAAAAAGGTAAAAACCGCTTTGCCATAGCCGGAAAACGGATTCTTCCGACTGGTAATAAGCCAGGGAAAATAGTTCCATAAAGTTTTCCAACCCAGCATATTTCCCAGATATAGAAGAAACAGGACAACAGGCAGCGCCACTCCCAGCCAAAAGCATAGAAAAGAAAGCACGGTTCTCCCCTTTTTTCGTGGAATCACCGGCCGGCAAAAAAGGAGCATCACGCCCATGGGAATCGCCGCGGGAAGAAAGGATGGGTAGATCACCGCAGCCAGCCCTGCCCAAAGCCCCGCCTGAATGGCGGAAGGCCACAGCCGCGGGCTTTCCCGGCGAAGCCCCCAAAGAAGGGAGGTGCAGGCAAGCACCATGGATAAAAGTCCGGCAGATTGAGGAGAAAAATTCAAAATCATCCCTGGCACAAAAGCTGCTGTCAGCCAGCCGCCCAGCATTGCCGCCAAATGGCTCCGGCTAAACCCCAGCAGGCGCTGGTATACCACCACCGCCGTCACGGTTTGAACCACCAAAAAACACAGCCGTCCTGCTAGGATCACACCGTCCATACTGCCATTCCATTGCTGATACCACGCCAAAGCAGGCGCCATCAACAAAGACCATCCCACATGGCTGTCCCAGCTGTCTACTAAAGGCAGATCTCCCAATACCAGCCGATAGGCCGCCGCATAGACTGCCGATTCATCCGACCAGTCAAATCCCCGGTAAGCCCGCCACCAAAAAAGCAAAAACAGGGCGGCAAAGCCAATATACGGCAGCACCTGCGCCACCGGATATTGCTTCCGGTTCCTCCCTGTCAGCATTTCCATCCACATATGCATATTGCTTCCCCCAACTCTGTGAAGGCACAAAGAAAAAGCGCCTGTTTTCCATGATTCTTGTAATGAACTTATTATAACACAGCCCTCTCAAAGAAAAAACCCTGACTTCCACTTCCGAGAAAATTCCTGCTTCATTGTTTACACCTTCTCTCTTGACATCTCTCCCCCCTGTTTTCTACAATAAAAGGGAACTCTCACCAAAGGAGCGTTTTCTATGACTTTTCGTTCCCTAAAAAAACTCTTTTCCCTACGGCGCATCTGGCTTTTGCTGCTGCTCCCTCTTTCCCTCTTGCTCTATCAGCTGGCAGCAGCTTTCCCCTCCTTTGCCGAATGGTATGCCCGGTACCCTTACCGGTTCCTTTCCCGGGGAATTAACTGGCTCACCGGCCTGCTGCCAATTTCTCTGGCAGAACTTCTTCTCTATCTTCTGATTCCCGGAATCCTCGTCTGGCTCATTGTAGGCATCGTCCGTCTTTGCCGGATTCCGCAGCAGCGGAAGCGGCGTTTGGCGGGCTTTCTCCTGACCCCTTTTTGTACGGCCTCGGTCCTGCTCTTCGCCTTTGTCATCACCTGCGGTATCAATTATTCCCGGTATTCCTTTGCAGAGGTATGCGGCCTTCCGGTACAGGATTCCTCTGTGGAGGAATTGTACAGCCTGAACGTGGAATTGGCCAAGGAGGTTTCCTCCCTGCGCGAACATGTTTCAGAGGATGAAAACGGCGTAATGAAAACCTCTTTCTCCAGCAGCGGGGAAAAAGCCCAGCAAGCCCGCGCCTGTTATGATACCTTAGAAGCAGATTATCCCACCCTCACCGCCGGATACAGCGCCCCCAAAGCAGTGCTTGCCTCCCGGCTGATGTCCTGGTGCGATATCACCGGCATTTTCATTCCCTTTACCTTTGAAGCCAATGTGAATGTGGACGTCCCCGATTATTCCCAACCGGCTACCATGTGCCATGAGCTGAGCCATCTGCGGGGATATATGCGGGAGGATGAGGCGAATTTCATCGCCTATCTGGCCTGCCGCAACAGCGAAAATGTGGAATTCCAATATTCCGGGGCAATGCTGGCCTTTGTCTATGCCAACAACGCCCTGTATTCCGCCGACAGGGAACTGGGGCAAGAAATTTTTGACACCCTTCACCCCGGCGTACAGCGGGATTTTGCCTATAACAGCGCCTACTGGAAACAGTTTGAGGGCCCGGTATCCGAAATCTCCGGCGCGGTAAACGACTCCTATTTGAAAGCCAATGGTCAGGATGACGGCGTAAAAAGCTATGGCCGCATGGTAGACCTGCTGCTGGCAGAATACCGCGTCCATTCCTCCTGAAAATAGAATCCATAATCATAACCACCCGTCAAACGGGTGGTTTGCACAAGGGCTATAAGCCCAAGTTACCGGCCAGCGCCTCAAGGCGCTGGCTTTCACCTTTTACAAAGGTTCAAGCCTATTGCCTTTGCCACTTTTGC
>CALWVH010000012.1 GCA_944384915.1 uncultured Clostridia bacterium
TTCACTGTATGACACCCATGGAATTCCACGCAGCCGCATAAAAAGATGGCCCCTGCCAAAGCAGAGACCATCTCCAACAAAATATTCTTTTGTTTTTTCACTGTCTACTTGACAGGGGGCACCTCACTTTATTGTACAGGGGATTTTCTTATCTTTTATTTTACTTTTTCAGGAGCTTTTTGCTCTTTTCTGTCAAAGCCTTTTCCATCCGCCGGGAAATCTGTTTGGCAAAGGAAAGGTCCAGAGCCGGCACATAGCTGCGGCCGTTTACAGTATGCTTCATCTGATAAATCAGGAAGAACATTCCGCTGGCCAGGAACACCACAATCACCATGACAAATGCAGTGGAACCTGCATTTTCCGGCATCTGCTCCTCGATCTGGGGAACCACGGCTGCCTTTACCCGGGGGATACTTTTTTCTTCCAGAGGAATCGTATCTGTCAGAAGGGACTGAGCCAACAACTCGCCCTGCTCATCGGCAGCTGTTTCGGCAGCGGCTTTTTCCTCGGCTGCTTTTGCAGCAGCTTCCTCTTCTGCCTTTTTCTTAGCAGCTGCTTCTTCCTCGGCCTTCTTTTTGGCCTCTTCTTCTTCCTTAGCCTTTTGCTCCGCTGCGGCCTTTTCAGCAGCTGCCTTCTCTGCGGCTTCTGCTTCCGCCTTGGCGGCTGCTGCCGCTGCGGCCTGTTTCTCAGCCTCGGCCTTCTTCTTGGCCTCTGCTGCTGCAATCTGATCCGCTGTTGCGGTAGAACCACCGTTGGCTACTCCGCTGCTATTAAAGGTATAAGTCTTTCCATCGATCACACGAGTGCAATTTACGATATACTCGCCATTTTCATAATAATACTGATTTCCCTCAAAGGTCTGCCAGCCGGTAGTGGGATAATTGACGCCCGCAACCTTGAACCACTTCTGCCAACTTTTTGAGGAAACATTGTGGTAAACAATATCGCTGCGCTCATCACGAGCATCCACTGCCATGCCGCCGCCCACATAGATTCCTACGTGACCCGGCTGCCACAGTCCCAGACCGTGGATACGGGGGATTCCGTTGCTGACGCTTCCAGATTCGGAGGAAGATCCCAGCAGGTTGGTACGGTTTCCTCCCACTCCTTTATATGTGACGAACAGGCCCGAACAGTCTACAGCCCCTGCAGAGGAGCCACCGTATACATAGGACCAGTTCTCGTAATATGCTGTCATCGCGTGTTCCGCCAGCCCGACGCCTGTTGCGCCGCTGACTGCGGAGACTCTCGCGCCCCCGGCGCAAACCGCCGAGAAAGCCACGAGGGCGCCGGTAAACAGCGCCAAAACTCTCTTTATCATGGGAAAGACCGCCCTTCCTGTTTCTTTCTTGATCTGTATATCAATAACATTCTTGAAATTTCTCTGTTACAAATCCATTACAAAAGGTAACAAATTGGTTACAGTGTATCACAGATTTCAGAAAGTTGCAAGGGGAAAGGCTCTATTTTTGCCGGATTTTTGCGTTTTTTTTAAGTTTTCCGGCAAATGTTTACTGGAATGAAACAGTTGATTCACATATTATTCATATTCTCACAGCCCGATTTCCGAATTTGCTACAAAAGCCCCTGTACGATCTCATCGGTGTGCATTCCCCGGGACCCCTTGACCAGAACCGCATCTCCCGGCTGTACCAGCTCTTTCAGAGCGGCCAGAGCGCCGGCATTGTCCGGGAACCAACGGCAGTCCATCTGAGGAGAGAGCTCCGCTGCGGCTTTTGCCATTTCTCGGGATTCCTCTCCGATGGCGAACAGCACGTCCACCTTGCGCTGGGCGCAGCGGCGGCCTACGCTCCGGTGGGCTTCGGCGGAGACTTCACCCAGTTCCAGCATATCCGCCAGCACTGCTACCCGGCGGCCGGAAACCTGCATGGCGCACAGCACGTCGATGCCCCCCAGCATGGAATCGGGGCTGGCATTGTAGCTATCATCGATAATGGTCACGCCGCCGGATTCATACCGCTGCTGCCGCATGGCAAGAGGACGGTACTCCGCAAGGGCCGCGGCAGCTTTTTGTGGGTGAATCCCAGCATACTCGGCCGCGGCCACCGCTGCCAAAGCGTTATACACCATATGGATACCAAAGGCAGGGATAAACACCGGAAGTTCCAGCCCCTCATGCAATAGCAGGAAAGATGTACCTTTTTCGTCGGACTGTATTTTTTCGGCGCGATAATCGCAGGCTTCCCCAAGACCGTAAGAGATCACCGGGAAGGGGGTATTTCCCTGCACGGTAGCCAACAGCGGATCGTCGCCGTTGATAAAGAGCACGTTTTCCGGGCCAAAGCCGTCGGTGATATGCAGCTTTTCCTTTAGGATATTCTCCTGGGTCTTAAGCTGGCCGATATGAGAAAGGCCGATATTGGTCATCACCGCCATAGTGGGACGGGCGATAGCAGCCAGCCGAGCCATCTCCCCAAATTCACTCATGCCCATCTCAATGACAGCCGCTTCATGTTCCGGCTCCATACGGAAGATAGTGAGGGGCAGGCCGATCTGGCTGTTCTGGTTTCCCTGGGTACGCATGGTGTTGTATCCCGCGGAAAAGGCCAACGCCACCATCTCCTTGGTGGTGGTCTTGCCTACGCTGCCGGTGATCCCCACCACCGGGATCGAGAACTGGGAGCGATACCATGCCGCCACCTTTTGCAGGGCCTGGCAGGTATCCTCCACGTAGATCCACGGGTGGGAATCCTCTGCCGGGGCATTGCGGTACTGGGTAAAGGTTCCCGCAGCTCCAGCAGTCAAAGTGGCTTCTATATAAATATGGGCGTCGGTACGCTCGCCCTTGATGGGCACAAACAAGCACCCAGGCCGGATATCCCGGCTATCGGTACTGAAAGAAGTGATCTCCGTTTTGGGGTCTCCGCAGAGAAGGATGCCTCCGCAGGCCTTTACAATCTCTTCCGCTGTCAGCTTCATGGTATCAATCCTTTCCTATAATATAAGGAGGTTTCTTATTCCATTTCTTTTAAAAGCTCGGCAACAACCACCCGCTCGTCAAAGGGGTGCTTTACGCCTTCGATCTCCTGATAATCCTCGTGACCCTTGCCTGCCAGCACCACAATATCTCCCTCCTGGGCGTTTTCCAGACACCAGCGGATGGCTTCCCGCCGGTCGGGGATCTCGATATACTTACCGTCTGTCTTAGCAAGGCCGGTCTTAATGTCATTTAAGATATCCAACACATTCTCAAAGCGGGAGTTATCGGCGGTGATGACCGAAAGGTCAGCCATGCGGCCGCAGACCTCGCCCATCTCGAACCGGCGGATCTTAGGCCGGTTTCCACCTGCGCCAAACAGACAGATGAGCCGCTTGGGATGATATTCCCGCAGGGTGGAGAGGATACTCTCCATACTCACAGCGTTGTGGGCGTAGTCGATGAGCAGGGTGTAGTTTCCCGGCACCTTTACCGGCTCTACTCGGCCCTTGACCTTCACGGTATCCAGCCCTTTCTGCATGGCCTCCTGGGAGATTCCCAGATGATGGCACACCGCAATGGCTCCCAGAGCGTTGTACACGTTGAACTTGCCGGGGATATCCACGTCCACCGGGAAGTCCATCTCGCCCTTTACCTCAAAATGCACCCCCAGATAGCCGGGACGGGAGAAAAGATGATCGTTTTCCGCCCGGAGCTGGGCTTCCTTGGAGAAACCATAGGTCTTGATATCGCAGGTATGGCCCTCGATAATGCCCTGCCAGCTGGGATCGTCGATATTGATGATGCCGGTGCGGCACTGGCGGAACAGCATCGCCTTGCAGCGGCGGTATTCGTCCATGTCGGCGTGTTCGTCACCGCCGATATGGTCCGGGGAGAAGTTGGTGAACAGCCCTACCTCAAAGGTAAAGCCGGAGACCCGATGGGCTTTCAGGCCAATAGAGGAGGCTTCGATGACGCAGTATTCACAGCCCGCGTCCGCCATCTCCCGGAAAATCCGCTGTACCTCATAGGATTCGGGGGTGGTGTTGTTTGTGGGAGTCACTTTGCCGTCAATGACCGCGCCAATGGTGCCGATCAGGCCCGTCTTGTGTCCCGCGGCCTCCAGAATCGCGTGAATCATATAGGACGAGGTGGTCTTGCCCTTGGTGCCGGTAATGCCGATGACCTTCATCTCACGGGCGGGGTGACCAAACCAGGCAGCGCTCACCATAGCAAGGCCGTAACGGGTATCTTCCGTCAAAACTACCGGAGCGCCGCACTCCACCGGCTCCTCCGCCAAAATAGCGGCCGCGCCGTCTTTTGCAGCCTGGGCGGCAAAACGGTGACCGTCGGCCCGGGCGCCCCGCAGGCACACAAACAGACAGCCGGGAACCACCTTGCGGGAATCGTACACCACGCCGGTGATCTCCGTTTCGGGGGAAAGCTCTTGGGGAAGAGTGCAGGGCAGGCCCTCTAATAATGCGTGTATCTTCATGGTCATTCCTCCTGACAGAATGGTATAATACAGTTTACAGGTTCTTTCTCTCTTTGATGATACTATTTCCCGTACTTCCTGTCAAACAGCCTACCGCAAAAGCCGGAAAAGCGCAAGAAAATCCCGGCGAATGGCCATTGTTTACAAGAAATCGTTTTCATTATAAAGGACGACGAAGGAAAGTGCAACCAAAAGGGATTTTTCATGCCCAAAATCCGGTCAAAGCCGTCACCTTTTCTATAAAACATCGACTTTATTTTTAGGGGAAAGGAGGAATTGGAATGGAAGACTCGCAGATTGTGGAACTGCTCACTGTCCGGCAGGAAGAGGGCCTGCGGGAAGCGGAGAAAAAATACGGCCGGCCCCTCTATGCGGTTGCCCGCCGACTGCTGGGAAACCGGGAGGACAGCCGGGAAGCGGTGAGCGACGCTTTCTTGGGAGCCTGGCAATCGATCCCACCCAACCGCCCGGAAAACCTTTTTTGCTATCTGGCAAAGCTGGTACGGCGTTCCTGCATCGACATTCTGCGGCGGGATACCCGGAAAAAGCGGGGCGGCGGACAGGCGGAACTCTCCATGGAGGAACTTTCTGAGTGCCTGCCGGACAGCTTCTCCCTGGAAGAACAGGCAGAAGGCCGGGAATTTTCCCAGCGCCTTGCAGAAAGCATTAACCGCTATCTCTGCACCTTGCCTGAAACGCCCCGGCAGGTATTTGTCAGCCGGTATTTTTACGCCGACCCGATCCGGGAGATCGCCTCCAACTTCCACATGAGCGGCGACAGCGTGAAAAGTATGCTGTACCGCACCCGAAAAGGACTGAAGTCATTTTTAGAAAAGGAGGGGCTTTATCCATGAAAAAGCAAGACCTTTTTCAGGCTATGAACGGCATGGAAGAAAGCATTTTACGGGAAACCCAGGTCAAAAGGAAGCAAGGCCAGCGGCGCAGAAGGCAAAAACGTCTATTATGCGCCTTAGCGGCGCTGATACTGGCAGGTACGGGAGTCACCGCCGCTTCCCTAAACCGCCATGCTATTCCGGTTTCTCCCACAGAATCGGTATCGTCTGCCAGTTCTTCCCCAGCAGAACCAGAATCGTCTGCCAGCCCCTCTCCCACTGCTTCCCCGGGAAAAGGGGTGACCCTTCCTCTGGAGGAACCGCCCGCCAACATAGACCCTGCCACTGCCAGCTTTGCCTGCCCCTTTTTCTGGGTGGATGGCAGACAGTATGCCAGCTTCGTCTCCGTCCCCTATTCAGAATCGCTGATAGGAAAACGGCTGGGATACGTGGAAATGCTGGTGTATGATGTGGGAGAATTTCTTCCCCCCTCTGAACAGGAAGCCCTCTCCTACCAGACAGCTCTTGGGTGTGTAGAGGGAGACTTTTATGAGATTCCCGGATATGACCCGGAATTCCTGCTGGGGATGCGGGAAGAACACGTGGACGGAGAAAAGCTGCTCTTCTTTTTCAGCGGCTCTGGTCAGACCTTTTACACCGGGGAAGATCTGTTTCAAGATCTCCTCTCCGCAAAAGGCCGTGTGAGCAGCGTGCGGGCAGAGATCGAAAAAGAGACAGAATATGAGATACAACGGTTTTCGGTACCCATTGAGGAGGATTTTACACCGTTTCTGGAAGCGCTGTGCAGTGCTCCTGCCGTGCCGGACGAAGAAACACCCGGTGGAGTTCGTCTGGGTGAGCTGTCCGTCCAGTTGGAGGACGGTGTGGAATTCCGGCTGGTACTGTGCCCCGGCGGCTATGTAAAGTTTGCTGGAATTTACGGGGTGGCGTTCCAGATAGACTCCGAACTTTTCAACACCTGGGCGGGATATTGTCAATAAAACAGGAACAGGGTGTGCTGATGCGAACCATCGCAAAAGCACACCCTGCTTTTCTATATCAATATAAAATTGCGCCGTACTTGGCGGCCAGCGGAGAGAGAACTTCTTCCTCCAGCTCGCAGTCGCTGTCAATAATCAACCGGCCGGGGAAATACCGCAGTGCCGCTTCCAGCACCGGCAGGCTGTCCGTCTGCACGGCGATAGGCTGACGAGTCATGACGGCCTCTTTTGCCAGCCATTGAGCGTCGTCGGGGGTTTCAATACGCACCAGTGTGGCATTGGCGATCTCATCGTCAATATCGATGAGATCCTCTGCAAGGCCGCCGTCGCAGTCCATTGGCTCGCTGTAAATAATGTCCTCCCCTAAAAAGAAGGCTTCGCTCTCGATGGCGGCGGCATAGTTGTCCGCGTCCTCATAAAAGTCCCCCGGTACCGGCTGGGAAAAATCCAGCGCCCCCAGCGCGGCCAACTGCTTATCCGTAAGATGCACGCCGCCTATCAGCGGGATACCGGCCTTTAATATAGCGGCGCAGCCGTCGGCGAAAATTTCCGGCGCAAGAGGGATGCCCTCCTCGTCCTCGGCCTCCGGCATGGCCAGTAGTGGGATACTGGCATGGGGCAGCACCTCTTCCAGCTCCTCCAGCATCTGCTGGGGAGAAAGGTTGCCTTCCAGCCCCACCGCGTCGGCTCCCATGGCCTGCAAAACGATCACGGCCGGCAGCAGCGTGCCTCCGGAAAGGGTCTTGCCGGAAGCGTCCACGGTAAGGGAAGCCAGCACCGGCAGCTTTTTCCGCTTGGCGGCCAGCATAGCGGCCCGCAGATCGGAAAGACACTGATGACCGGACAGGAACAGGAAAACCGCGCCGGCCTTTACCAGCTCGTGAACCTGCGCCCGGTACAGCTCATAGATATCGTCAAAATCTTCCTCTCCCAAAGGCGGCACAAAGCGCCCGGAGGGTCCCAGCACCCCGCCTATCGGCAGGCCCAGAGAAGCTGCCGCCTCTTTGCACTGCCGCATCAGGTTGAAGTTCAGCTCCTTCATGGAGCCCTCCAGCCCAAATTCGGCGAGAGCAGCACCATTGCCGCCAGCGGTAGGAGCCAGCAGCAGAGAAGCGCCCCGCTCCTTGGCGGCGGCAAAGGCCTGAGAAACTGCCTCGGGATGGCGGCAATACCACTCCTCGGGGCATTCCCCCGGCGGGACCTGCCGCACTAGGGAAGCTGGCGGTGCGGCGATGACAGCGGGAAGAGAAACGGGAAGGCTCATGGCAGTATCCTTTCTTGCAAGATGCTTACATGGTTTCCGGTACGGTGATCTTCAAGAGGTTCAACACGTTGGCGATCACCGTCTTGGTTGCCAGGCACAAGGTCAGACGAGCGGCGGAGAGGCTCTCCTCCACGCCCTTAACGCGGCAGGCGTTGTAGAACTTGTGGAACAGGGTAGCGGCGGTGATGACATACCGGGTGATACGGGCGGGATCATAGTCCCGTGCTGCGCCGATGATCTCATCGGTATAGGCGGACAGGTGACGGATCAGCTCCGCCTCTTCGGGAGCGGTGAGCAGGGCCAGCTCCTCGTCGGTGCACTCTCTGGGAGAGATGCCGTCAGCGGCCAGCGTCTTCAAAATACTGCAAATACGGGCGTGAGCGTACTGCACATAGTACACCGGGTTCTGGGCGTCCTGCTGGATAGCCAGATCCAGGTCGAAGTCCATCTGGGAATTGGCCTCCCGCATATTAAACAGGAACCGTGCGGCGTCTACCGGCACTTCGTCCAGCAAGTCGGAGAGCTGGATGGCCTTACCGGTACGTTTGCTCATGCGGACGATCTCGCCGCCCCGCACCAGCTTTACCAGCTGCATCAGCACCACGTCCAGCTTTTCGCCGTCCATGCCGATGGCGTCCATAGCGCCCTTCATACGGGCCACGTGGCCGTGGTGGTCAGCGCCCCAGATGTCGATGCAGCGCTCAAAGCCGCGGTCAAACTTATTCTTATGGTAGGCGATGTCAGCGGTCATATAGGTGGGGTTGCCGTTCTGGCGCACCAACACCTCGTCCTTGGGCTGCTCGTCGTCCTTATTCTTTACCTTGGCATACTTGGCGGTGAAGTCCGCACCCTTATACCAGATAGCGCCGTCCTGCTCATAGGTAAGACCCTTTTCGGTGAGCAAGTCCACAATCGCCTTGACCTCGCCATCCTCATGCAGGCGGCTTTCCAAGAACCACTCGTCATATTCGATGCGGTATTTCTTCATGTCCGCCTTCATCTTGGCGATGTTCTGGGGCAGGGCAAAGGAAACCAGCGCATGGCGGCGCTCCTCCTCGGTCTTGCTCATAAGCTCGTCGCCGTGAATGTCGGCGTAGGCCTTGGCAAAATCCGTGATGTACTCGCCGTGGTAGCTGTCTTCCGGCAGCTCGGGGGCGTTCTCTCCAGCAAACAGCTGCTGGTAGCGGATGCTCAAAGACAGGCCGAATTTCTCGATCTGGTTGCCGGCGTCGTTGACGTAGAACTCACGCCACACATTGTATCCGGCGGCGTCCAGCACTGCGGCCAGACAGTCGCCCAGCGCGCCGCCGCGGGCGTTGCCCATGTGCATGGGGCCGGTGGGGTTGGCGGAAACGAACTCCACCATGATCTTTTTGCCCTGACCGTAATCGCTGCGGCCATAATCAGCACCCTTTGCCAGAATGTCCCGGAGCACATCGCCCTGGAACTTGGGGCTGAAGAAGAAATTCAAAAAGCCGGGTCCTGCGATCTCCACCCGGTCGAAGTAGGTACCGGAGAGGTCCAGATGGGAAGCAATCGCTTCTGCAATCTTGCGGGGGGCAGCGCGGAAGGCCCGAGCGCCCACCATAGCGGCGTTGCAGGACCAGTCGCCGTGGCTGCGGTCTGCGGGGATCTCCAGATTAAAGGCGGGAAGCTGGGCTTCGGGGAGCTCCCCGGCTTTGATGGCTTCCTGCATACTGCTGACGATGGCGGCCCGAAGGTCATCGGTCGCCTGCTGAACTAACTTAGACATTTATTTCGCTGCCTCCTTAATGGTAACTGAAATTTCGTTATTACTGGAAAGGCTGGAATTGATATCCAGCGTATACCGCACCCGCAGGCTGCCTCCCTGTTCGTTGAGGTGGGAGGAAAAGCTGCTGGTAAACACCCCTACCATCAGCTGACCGTAGCCGGTATCATACTGGCAGAGGTGACGTTTCCCTTTTTCCAAAATCAGGCGGGTAGCGGAATTATCCCGCATGAGGGTCATTTTATCGTTTTTCTCCACTTTGAGAATGGAGGTCTGATAGCGGTTGGGGTCGTCCTCATCGTATTCCTTATAGGCGATATACCAGTGGTCGCCTTTTTTCACGTAGGAGCCCAGGGTATCGATGCGGATCTCGCCGGTCTCGCCGTCGATCTGCTGTTTTCCCACAATGGAGATCATATAATCTTCCTGCATGATCAAAATCCTTTTCTATAACAAAGAATATGGGGCAAAGCTAAATAGTAGTTTTTGCAGTCCCTTTCCCGCAAACCGGTCAATACTTGTCAATATCTACGTGGGAAACTTCCCCCTGCACGTCCTGCCCCAGAAAAATCCCCGCAACACTGGAAAATCCTTCTGTGCGGTCACTAACATAGAAATGACGCTGGCCTTCTTCTTCCCGGTCGGTGAGCAGGTTTTTCTCTGCCAAAAGCGCCACGCAAAACCGTGCCGCCTCCCGGCCGCTGTTGATAAGTGCTACGTCTTCCCCCATCACCTCTGAAATCACAGGGGCAATAATGGGATAATGGGTACACCCCAAAATCAGCGTATCTACTCCCGCCTCTTTCATGGGAGCCAGATACCGCTCTACTGTCAGCCGCGTGATGGGGTCTCCCGGCTGCACAAACCCGCTCTCTACCAGCGGCACAAACAGCGGGCAGTCTTGCCCAAACACCTGCAAATCAGGGTTGATAGCCGCCAGCTCCCGTTGGTACGAGCCGCTGCGGATAGTGGCGGTAGTACCCAAAACGCCGATCTTGCCGTTACGGGTGGCGGTAGCCGCCTCCCGCGCCGTGGGACGGAGCACCCCCACAAAGGGCACGTTCAGGGTACCGCTCAAAAGTTCCCCCTTAGGCCCAGCTACAGAACTCACCGTGCCGCAAGCAGCAAGAATCATCTTTACATCTTTGGACTGCAAAAACGCCATATCCTGTCGGGCATACTTTACAATGGTTTCCCGGCTTCGGGTACCATAGGGCACACGGCCGGTATCCCCAAAATAGACAATGTCCTCATGGGGTAACAGGGCCGAAAGGGCTTTAAATGCGGTAAGCCCTCCCAAACCTGAGTCAAAAACGCCGATAGGGCGGTTATCCATGGTTCAACCTGTCCTTTCCTGTAAACAGGCTTATGCCTGCACACCCGCCGCCTTCATGGCGCAGTCGATAAGTTTATCCATCAGCTCTTTACCGGGAACCCCACAGGCCTCCCACAGCTTGGGATACATACTGATAGAGGTAAATCCCGGCAGAGTATTCAGCTCATTGAGCAACACCTTGCCGTCGGACTTGCGCACAAAGAAGTCCACTCGTGCAAGGCCCTTGCAGCCCAGCAGCCGGTATGCGCGCACAGCAGTTTTGCGGATCTCCTCGGCGGTCTCCTCCGGGATACGCGCCGGGATATACAGCTGGGAAGTACCATTTTTATATTTATCGTCGTAGTCGTAAAACTCCGCAGAAGCGCCGATCTCGCCTACAATGGAGGCCTCGGGATACTCGTTGCCCAGCACGGCGCACTCCACCTCCTGGCCCACGATGCCCTCTTCTACTACGATCTTGCTGTCCTCATGGGCAGCCTTGCGGACAGCTTCGTCCAGCTCTTCCATGGAGCTCACCTTGCTTACCCCCACTGAGGAACCCGCGTTGGCAGGCTTTACAAATACGGGGAAGTCCAAACGCTGGGCGATCTTGTTTTTGATCACATCTGCGGCGGCCTCGTAGCGGTGAGCAAAGAACCACAGGTAATGGGCCTGCTCAATGCCCATATTGGTGAGCAGGGAATGGGCCACTGCCTTATCCATGCACACGGCGGAAGAAAGGGTATCGCAGCCCACATAAGGAATACCGCTGAGAGCGAACAGTCCCTGCATGGTGCCGTCCTCGCCGTTTTTGCCGTGGAGCACCGGCACGATCACGTCCACCGGCAGCACCCGGTTTTCCTCCGGCACCACGATACCGCGGGTGACCCGGTCAGGGCTGATAAAGGCGGGCTTACAGCCGGGATCTTTTTCCCAGCTGCCGTCGGGCAGGGCGTCGATGGGGCCCGGATACAGGAGCCATCGTCCCTCTTTGGTGATGCCCAACATCATGACATTATATTTTTCCTCGTCCAGCTGGCGGAGGATATAGCTGGCGGACATCCGGGAAACCTCGTGCTCGGAGGAACAGCCGCCAAACAACACAGCAACATTCTTTTTCATAGAAGAAACCACAACCTTTCTTTCCTTAAAAATGGTCGTTTTTCTGAAATTTAATCATACCACACCAACGCCCCCTTCGCAACTGACAGAATAGAGAAAACCAGCGCCGCCCCCTGATTTTTTCTGATATTTCTGTAAGCAGAACCCCAAGTTTCAGGAGAGGAAAGTGTTTTCCTCTCATTTTATTCTAAATCCCGGAGAAATTATACGGGAGCTCCTATGTCTGATAGAATTTAAGATCAAAGGGTGCGGAACCCATAAGATAAAACTCGGAGAAAAAAGTCCTTTTAAGAAGCGGGGCTGTAGTTTCCGATGTAGGAATGGGGATATTTTTACTTGTAATAACTTTAATTTTTCACAAAACGAAAAAAGGAGAATTTGCTTGTACTTTCTGTTCGTCAATGAAGATACGAAAAAGATTACCTTTTTTCCAAACTGTTGTTATTTAACAAAAAACACCACCTTTCCTTGTTTATGGAAAGGCTGTGTTTGCTTTTCTTAGGATAAAATGATATAATGCAAAATAACAAAATTGTGATTTTAGCTAACCAAAATGATGAAAGGGAGATATGGAGCAGTGGAAAAAATTTCTGTAATTGTACCATGCTACAACGAAGAAGAAGCGATCCCACTTTTTTATCAGGAGATCAAACGAGTACGTGGGTTGATGCCGGACTACGCTTTTGAAATTATCCTGGTGGACGACGGCTCTAAAGACAAAACCGTAGAATTGATGCGAGATCTGGCTGCACAAGATGAAGAGATTCGTTATATCTCTTTTTCCCGTAATTTCGGCAAGGAAGCCGCCATGTATGCAGGACTCAAAAATGCGGTGGGAGACTATGTAGTCATTATGGATGTGGACCTTCAGGACCCCCCTGCCCTCCTTCCGGAAATGGTGCGCTCTATTAAAGAAGAGGGCTACGATTCTGTAGCCACCCGCCGGGTAGACCGAAAAGGAGAGCCGCCTATCCGTTCTTTCTTTGCCAGACGTTTTTATAGGCTTATGAACCGCATTTCCAAAACCGAGATGACTGACGGAGCCCGGGATTACCGTCTGATGAGCCGGCAGTTTGTGGATTCTCTCATGGAACTGTGTGAATATAACCGTTTCTCCAAGGGCCTGTTCGGCTGGGTGGGCTACAAGACCAAATGGATTCCCTATGAAAATACCGAGCGTGTAGCCGGAGAAACCAAATGGAGCTTTTGGAAGCTGCTGAAATACAGCATTGACGGTATCGTCGCTTTCTCTACCGCTCCGCTTTCCATTGCCATGGTGATGGGCTTCCTGTTTGCATTTCTGGCCTTTTTGATGGTGATCTTTATCGTCGTGCGCACCGCGATCTTTGGCGATCCGGTCAGCGGCTGGCCGTCTACCGTCTGCCTGATTCTTTTTGTAGGCGGTATCCAGTTGATTTGTACCGGTATTCTCGGCACCTATCTCTCCAAAACCTATCTGGAAGTTAAACAACGTCCTATCTATATCGCGAAAGAGACGAATATTGCTAAGACGGAGGAAAAAGGAAAGGATAAGGTATGAGAGAACTGCGATTGATGAAAAATGAGAGAGTTCGTTTTTATTTTCTATACACTCTGATTTTCTGTATTTTTTCTCTGCTGCTGTATTCCCCCTTCTTGATTACAGAAAAAGCGTTCATCTGGGAACCGGACGGTTCTACCCAGCATTTTAATGCTTTTGTCTATCTAGGCACCTGGGGAAGAGAAATCTTGCGCAACCTGATTTTTGAACATCAGCTGGTGATCCCCATGTGGGAATTTGGCATTGGCTATGGGGCAGATGTGTTCAACACCCTCCAGTATTACGTACTGGGAGATCCGATTGCCCTGTTCTCAATCATCACTCCTTCCTCCTACGCGGAGCTGATGTATTGTCTGCTGATCGTTTTCCGTCTGTATTTGGCGGGAATCGCTTTCTGTGCCTTTTGCCGGAAAATGGGGTGCGGACGCGTAGCTTCCCTGTGCGGGGCTTTTTCCTACGCTTTCTGTTGTTTTGCCCTCTTTGCTGCTACTCGCCACCCTTATTTTGCCAGCCCTATGATCTACCTGCCCCTGATCCTTCTGGGAGCGGAAAAGATCCTGCGCAAGGAACGCCCGATTTTCTATACGGTTATGATCTTTATAGCAGCTATCAGTAATTTCTATTTCTTTTATATGCTAGTGATCCTTACCGTCCTTTATGTGGCATTCCGATTCTTCTCTCTTTATCGGGAACAAATCTGGAAAAACCTGGGCATTCTCCTTGCCAAATTTATCGGCTACTCTCTGTTGGGCGTATTGATGGCCTGTTTCTTGTTCCTTCCCATCTGCCTCACCTACCTTTCGGACGCCCGTTCTTCTTCTGATTATGCCTTTACCCTTTTTTATTCCCGTTCCTATTACGAATCCTTTCTCTCCGCTTTTACCACCGGAACACCTCCAGGTCTCTGGTCTTATTTAGGAATTACTCCTATTGCATTTCTGGGAGCTTTAGGGCTGTTTTTGGAAAAAGGGAAATACCGCTGGTTGAAAAATCTTTACCTGCTTTTAATAGTTTTCCTGCTTTTGCCTATTGTCGGATACATTTTTAACGGCTTCGGCTATGTATCCAACCGCTGGATATTTGGGTATGCCTTTATCGGCTCCTTTATGTTTACTTTGGCAATACCCAGCCTGCTTGCCCTTTCCAAAAAGAAAAAAGCCGTATTAGCTGTTATGGCCATAGTCTATTGTTTCCTTTGCCTGTTTTTGGAAAAATCACGGCGCGAGGAAACTATGGCCTCCTGTATGCTGCTCATGGTCTCTTTGGTGATTTTTTTGGGGGCAGACAGTTTCCCCAACTGGAACTGGAAAAAACTGCGGGTTTCTTCCCGCCGGCTGGCACAGACAGCCGTATTCGCTTTGGTATTGGTAGGGATTCTGTTTAACGGCATCTACCGCTACTCCATGTCAGAAGGGGACTACCTCACTGAATTTGTAGATTACGGTACTGGAATCGATATTTTGGAGAATCAGAGAAGCCGTACTGCCGATCTTATTAAAGACGATGAATTTTATCGGCTGGATCAAACTACAAACGGAAAATCCATGGAGAGAAATTTCCTGATTTCCTCCGGGATCTCCTCTACTGCAGCATATTGGAGCTTGCAAAATTCTTTTATGGTGGAATATCTGTATCTCAATTCCGCTTACCCAAATCAGAATTTTGTATTAAAAGGTTTGTTGTCTCGTTCTTTACTGGCACCTTTTGCCTGCGCTTCTTACTTTGTCTGTGATGAAGGTCAGGAAAAATATGTCCCCTATGGCTATGAGTATGTAGGCAGCAAAAAGACCTTTCAAGACAATGTAGTGAAACTGTACCACACTGATAATTCCCTCCCCTTGGGATATACCTGTGATGCCTGGATCTCCCGGGAGGAATATGACGCCCTTTCCATGACCCAGCGGCAGCAGGCTATGCTATACGGCGTTGTTATTGAGAAAAAAGGGCAGTCTACTGTCTCTCATTTGGTCCAGGCTCAACCGGAATATCGGGACGTCTCTCTCCCCTACTCTGTAAAGGCAGGCGAGAATGTAGAAATTTCCGGCAATACACTGACGGTCAAAAAAGCATCTTCTAAAATCACCCTGGATTTCAGCTGTCCAGCTGGCAACGAATTGTATGTCCAATTTTCCGGCCTGGAATTTGAAAGCCACAGCAAATACGACTACCTCACAGAGGAAGAATCCGAAAAGATGAGCGCCTATGACCGGAGAGCCATGGAACGGAGCCTGCGATACTGGCAGGAAGCGGATACCGCCATCATCACTGCCCAATGCAGCAAAGTCAGCGCTTCTGTCCGCCGCTATACCACTCAAAATATCTACTCTCACGGCCGCAAAGATTATCTTCTCAACCTGAACTACTCTGATAAAGAACGCAATACTCTTACCATCACCTTTGACCAGCCGGGTGTCTATACCTTTGATGAGCTTTCTGTTATCAGTCAGCCAGTGGATATGCTGGAGGAATGCACCGACGCCTTGAAAGAGGATGTATTGGAAAACGTGGAAATTTCCACGAACCGTATTACCGGCAACATCTCTCTGGATCAGGACAAGCTGCTGTGCCTTTCCATTCCTTATTCCAAAGGTTGGACGCTGTATGTAGACGGCAAGGAGACAGAACTTCTGCAAGCCAATGTCATGTATATGGGCGTTCCTCTTACTGCCGGGGAACACCAGATCGAACTGCGGTACACTACCCCCTATCTGAAAACCGGACTGGTGCTGAGCGCTTTTGGATTCGTGATCTTTATCGCCATGCTCATCGTTTTCAGAATTCGGAAGAACCGTGCCGTGCATTGATTGCCAAAAGGAGCTTATATGTTTAAAAAAATCACCTCACTCATTGATGCAAAGCTGCTGAAATTTATCATTGTCGGCGTCATCAATACTCTGGTAGGAATGGCGATTATGCTGGGTCTGTATAACTTGGCCGGCTGTTCCTACTGGGTTTCCTCCGCCGCCAACTATATCCTCACCAGTATCCTCAGCTACTTTTTGAATAAGTATTTTACTTTCCAAAACAAGGAAAAATCTCTGGGGCAGGTGCTGCGGTTCATTATCAACATCGCGGTGTGCTACCTGCTGGCCTATGGCATTGCCAAGCCTCTCACCTTGGCGGTACTGGCCGGTTTTGGCGAAAAGGTACAGACGAATATTGCTATGTTGGTAGGAATGTGCCTGTTTACCGCTCTCAATTATATTGGACAGCGGCTGTTTGCCTTTAAGGAAACCAAGCCCAAAGAGGAATAAATCCTAAAGCCCCGGTATTCCCGGGGCTTTTTTGCCAGGAAGATTTCCCGGTTTATGTAGTGACAAAGCCGCCAAAGTGTTGTATAATATCCGTATGTCTTTTAAAAAGCCGCGGTTCTACCGCTTTTATGAATCAATAACATGGAGTGATCGTTTTGGATTTCAAGGCCTTTGACCTGATTGTTGAAAAGCTGACCCCTGCTCTGCTGGCTCAGGAGTTTGATGCTCCCAAGCCCTATGAGGTGGAAAACGGAAAAGCGATGGTGTTCCTCTCTGGAAACCTGGCTTATGGCGTGTTCTATGACGTAAAAACCAAGCGCTTCGATCTGAAAAGCACCACCATGGAAGAAGGAAAGGACCCCAAATGGCGCAGCCTTTCTACTTTTATGTTTAACCCCGAGGAAGATACCACTAGCGACGCCGAATCTATCGCCAATGATTTTTTGGAAACGGTGGAAGGCCCCAAGCGTGTGGAACTGGTTCGCCAGAACAAGAAGCGTGCTAAAAAAGAAGATGGCACTCTGGACGCCGATCCTCAGTTTCTGTTTAACCGTCTGATGGCCGTTTTCCCTGAACTGCGGGAAGAGATGGCGGAAGAGCGCATCCACTATGGCCGTATCCGCTTCTTTACCTTTGCCAAGGAAAAGATCGCCCCCAAGGTGGAAAATCTGGCAGTTAACTATCCGGGCAGCGACCCCTTTGAGAAAATGTGCGGCATTCTCAACGATATGTATGCCAACGCAGATATGGATGCCCGCTCTATCATCACTATTGCCATTCTCAATGAGGTAAACGATACCGCCTTTGCCAATATCAAAGAAAAGCTCGGCGAAGATCTTGCCAAGATCTACAAGTATAGCCGTGG
This sequence comes from uncultured Clostridia bacterium, assembly GCA_944384915.1. Taxonomy (GTDB): domain Bacteria; phylum Bacillota; class Clostridia; order Oscillospirales; family Acutalibacteraceae; genus Heritagella_A. The sequence goes on from CALWVH010000012.1 coordinate 17,378, forward strand.
ATTCCGGGGCAAAAAGGTAAAGCCGGAAAAGATAAAGAAAGCGAAAAAGGTTGTTGCCCGCAGCCTCAATGAAATGAAATAAGCATTGCTTATCTGATACAAAAATCCCCCGTAGGAAGCTGTAAAATACTTCCTACGGGGGATTTTTTACATTTGGGATACGTGGATTTTACCATCTTTACTTTGCCTATTTTCAGGAAAAAACTTATTCATCAGCCAGCATATCAATAGCCCCATGGAAATTCCCAGTATAATTCCTGCCAGTACATCTGTGGGATAATGGACAAAGAGGAACATCCGGGAAAAGGCGATAAGAGAAGCTAACGCCAATGCCGGGATTCCAAAAGCCTTACGGCATTTGAAGAGCACGATTGCCGCTGTAAAAGAAGAAGCGCTATGTCCTGATGGGAAAGAATAGGAATCCGGACGCGAGATCAGCAAATCTATCTCCGGGAAAAGGGTACAGGGCCGAGGTCTGGCGATTACATTTTTTAAGATGATCTCCCCTATCAACGCCGTCACCAACAAGGCCGCTAGCATGGTAACGCCCCATTTTCGATATTTCTTGAAAAAGAGGAGGCAGACCGCCGCTGCGATCCAAATCAAACCCTTATCTCCTAAAAATGTAATGGCAGAAAACAACCAATCTGTGAAGGCACACCGCAGATTCTCCTGTATCCATAAAAGAATAGAAATTTCCACTGGACTCACTTCCCCCCTTTTTATTTTATCCTATCATATTCTGCCCTTTCCTTCATCACAGATTCGTAAACATTTCCCTCCATGCATACCGCCCTTTTTTTCGGCATATGGTGGGGTGAAGGGAATTCTCCGGAAAGGCGTGATAGGAAAATGGATTGGCATACAATGAAAAAGGAAGAGGTGCTGCATCGTCTGCAAACCGATAGTCGTTTGGGGCTTTCAGAGGAGCAGGCCCGGGGCCGCCTGATGAAGTACGGCCCCAATCGGTTAGCCCAAAAGAAAAAGCAGGGGCTGCTGCTGCGATTTTTGGCACAGTTCCGGGATTTTATGGTGCTGATATTACTAGCAGCTGCCGCCATCTCCTTTGTTACCTCCTGGATTCAGGGAGATCGGGAATATATCGATTCTATTATTATTTTGGCTATTGTCATCGTAAACGCCATTACTGGAGTGATTCAGGAAAGTCGGGCAGAAAAGGCTCTGGAGGCTTTACAAAAGCTTTCCTCTCCCCATGCCCGGGCAGTTCGGGGAGGGCGAATCGTACATTTACCCAGTGAAGAACTGGTTCCCGGCGATCTAGTACTGCTAGAAACCGGCGATCTTGTTCCCGCAGATATCCGCATTTTGGAATCGGGGAGCTGCCGGGCCGAGGAATCCATCCTCACTGGGGAATCCGTTCCCTCTTCTAAGGAAGGTGGGATGGTGTGCCCCCGCCAAGCCCCAGTAGGCGACCAGAAAAATATGCTGTTTAGCGGCACCAGTATTGCTGACGGACACGCCACGGGTATTGTAACTGGAACCGGGATGCAAACCCAGATGGGTCGAATTGCTGGGATGATCTCTCAGGAAAGCGCTCCGGAAACACCCCTGCAAAAACGGCTGGCTCGTACCGGTAAGGTGTTGGGATTGGCAGCCCTGGGAATCTGTGCTTTTATCTTTATATTGGGGCTGTTTCAACAGGTAGCTCCACTAGAGATGTTTATGATCTCTGTGAGCCTTGCTGTAGCCGCCATCCCTGAGGGACTGCCAGCGGTAGTAACCATCGTGTTGGCTATGGGAGTACGGCGTATGGCAGGCAAGCGTGCTATTATTCGCCGTCTGCCTGCGGTGGAGACCCTGGGAAGCGCCAGTGTGATTTGTTCGGACAAAACCGGTACCCTTACCTGTAACCGTATGACGGTGACCCGGGTTTGGAATGGTAAAACCATGCTTTCTCCCAATGCTCCCGCTGTCCGAGAGATGCTGGAATTTTCTTCGCTGTGTACCAACTGCCGAGAACAGGGAGGCAAGGTACTAGGGGAACCTACTGAAGCAGCGCTGGTTTTTGCTTGTTCGACTCCAAAAGAGACACTGGATGCCCGTTATCCTCGCGTGGAGGAAATCCCCTTTTCTTCCTCCCGCAAACGTATGACCACCGTTCATCGGCTCAAGGACGGCGGGTTCCGCATTATCGTTAAGGGTGCGCCGGATATTTTGGCTGGGTTATGCAGTCATATCCGGGTAGAAGGACGAGATCTTCCTCTTACTGCTGGGGAAAAAGCAAAACTGCTGCGACAAAATGAGGCAATGGCTTCGCAAGCGCTGCGGGTGTTGGGGGTAGCCTTCCGGGATATCTCCAAACTGCCGGAGGATCGGGCCAGTCTGGAAAAAGATCTTACCTTTTGTGGGCTTATTGGAATGATGGACCCACCCCGCCCCGAGGCGGAAAAAGCAGTACGTCTGTGCCGTCAAGCTGGAATCCGCCCGGTAATGATTACCGGGGATCACGCAGCCACTGCGGCGGCTATTGCCGGACAGCTGGGGATCTTGCAAAAAGGCGGGAAACTTCTTACAGGCAAAGATCTGGATGCCATGGATTCCCGTACGCTGCAAAAAGAAGTGCCCCGGTGCGATGTTTTTGCCCGGGTTTCTCCGGAACATAAAGTAAAGATTGTGCGTGCCCTGCAAAAATCCGGCGAAGTGGTGGCCATGACCGGCGATGGAGTCAACGACGCTCCGGCCCTCCGGGCAGCGGACATCGGCTGCGCCATGGGGAAAGGCGGCACCGATGTGGCCCGGGCCGCTTCCGATATGATTCTTACAGATGACAACTTCTCCACCATTGTTTCTGCGGTACGGGAGGGCCGGGGAATTTATCAGAATATCCGCAAGACGGTCCACTTTCTCCTCTCCTGCAATATCGGGGAAATTCTTTTGGTTCTGTGTGCTTTTCTACTTCATCTGCCAGTGCCTCTGCTGGCCATTCAGCTTCTTTGGGTCAATCTGGTCACCGACTCTCTCCCTGCTTTGGCGCTGGGAACAGAACCAGCAGAAAAGGATATTATGCGCCAAAAGCCAATCTCCCCCAACACGGGGATCTTTGCAGGGGGGATGGGGCTCTCTGTGATTTTAGAGGGCTGTCTAATCGGAGCTTTATCTCTGTTGGCTTATACCATTGGCCGTATCTTTTTTGACGTCTGCCCAGAAGAGCCTCTCATTGGCCGCACCATGGCTTTCGCTGTATTGAGTCTTTCTCAGGTGGTGCACACCTATAATATGCGCTCTCCCCACTCTCTCTTTTCCATCGGCGTTTTTTCCAATCCCAGGCTAAACCTCTCTTCCTTAATATGTATTTCTCTACAGGTAGGGGTAATCGCCTTTTCCCCTGCTGCGGCCATATTTCATACATCTCCCCTCTCTCTGCTCCAATGGGCAGTTGTCTGCGGATTGAGCCTAGTTCCACTGTTTTGTGTAGAGGTGGAAAAAAGAATTTTTTCTCTTCAACTCTCTAGCAAACAAAAAAAGGAAAAAAGTAACCGAAAGTGAAATTATTTTCCCAAATACAAAATTCTCCTTGATTCTTTTGGCAATTAGTAGTATTATAATAATAAATTGTGTAAATCGTGCACTAACGAGGCGATGTGAGATGAGTTGTATTGTTGTGGTTGTAAAAAAAGGCCATTATCGAAAGCGTTACGGGATATTTGGAAATAGGAACATCGGATTTGGTATAAAAATTGTATGGCGGGAATTTGGGAAAACACCTGTTTTTTCAAAAACTTCCTATATCTTTCCCAATCGCGAAACCGCTCTTTCATTTTTGCATAAACTGATTCGCGAAGATGTCCATCCAATCCATCTACAAGATATTGCACGAGATCATTTGTTGGAAAAGTACTGTATTCCTCTCCCGATATTTTCCGATTGACAAAAAGTTAGGGGACTGCTATACTGATAACACAACATCTTGTGTTGTGCCAAACAAAAAAGCTACCAAAAATAAGGAGGAAATTAAAAATGGATAAATATGTATGTGATGCTTGCGGATATGTATACGACCCTGCAGTAGGCGATCCTGATAACGGCATTGCTGCTGGAACTGCTTTTGAGGATCTTCCGGAAGATTGGGTTTGCCCTCTGTGCGGACTTGGCAAAGATTCTTTTAGCAAGGAATAATAAACAAAATGAACCCCCCTGGCTTTAGACGGGTGCTCGTAAGAAAGTAATTCACTCAAAATTACACTTACGGCATCTGTCAGACGGGATTGGAAAAAAGCAGGGGAATCATTCTTTTTCAGAATGATTCCCCTGCTCAGACTGTCGAAGAACCCCTGTTTTCATGAAGCAAAAACAGGGGTTCTGGTCATATTTGGGGAAACAACGGCAAATATGATGCGCAAATTGGAGTTCCTCCAACTCCAATTTGCCAGCTTTTTCA
>CALWVH010000013.1 GCA_944384915.1 uncultured Clostridia bacterium
CAACCTTACCCCGGCACAGTGCGCCGGACTCAGGCTATCCAAAAAACGCAAACGGGAGTTTCTGCTCATTGCGTAGCGATATTGGCTGATTTCGGGTCCTATTTTTTCATCTTTACTTTACAGTGCCCAAAGTAATTCATGATGTCTTTTTATATACCAAGTTTTCGCCATTGTGACCAACAACAAGTATAGTAAAACGATGACGATCAAGAAACCAAAGTAAGTAAGGGGTAAAGAGGCCAATCCGATCAGATGTCCTATCGGAGTAAATGTTAGAACTGTAAAGAGTAAGATTCCCAGCATCGTAACGAGCATCACAGGACGAGAAGGCCTACTTTGGAATAACGGTACTTTTTTGGTACGAAGCAGATGCAAAATCAACACTTGCGTCCACATAGATTCAAGGAACCACCCTGTTTGAAACAAAGCAATAAACCGTAATTGTTCTCCACTTCCAGACAAAGAGGCAAAACTTCCACCGCAGACCGAGGGACACAGAACAAAAAACAGGTATGCAAATGTTACAATATCAAAAATAGAACTAATCGGACCAAAGAACCTCATAAAACGCCCCAATGTCCTGCCAGACCACTCTAACGGCTGAGAACAAGTGTCTTCGTCTACATGATCCCAAGGAAGCACAAGACACAACATGTCATAAAGCAGATTTAACAGCAGTAGCTGTATTGATGTCATGGGAAAAAAAGGAAGAAATACACTGGCAATGACAATAGAAAAAATATTTCCGAAATTGGAGGACGCCGTAATCTTGATATACTTGGAAACATTAAAGAACGCTTTCCGTCCCTCCTTGATCCCTTCTTCTAGTACATTTAAGTCTTTTTTTAACAGAATAACATCTGCACTTTCTTTGACAGCATCTGCGGCAGTATCCACCGAAATTCCTACATCTGATTCTACCATAGCAGGCAGATCATTCATACCATCCCCTAAAAATCCTACCGTGTGCCCATTGTCTTGTAGCATTTGCAAAATCTGCACCTTTTGCTTGGGTGATAATTCTGCAAACACAGTGGTGCGCTCGATTCTAATCGGCATCTCGTCGTCGTTCAGTCTCTTCAATTCTTCACCCGTCAAAGTCTTTTCTGTTTCAATCCCCAGCCTACGGCAAATGGAGACTGCGACGCTCTTTTGATCACCAGTCAATACCCGAATTCCAACATGAAGATCCCTCAGTTTTCTAATAGCAGCGGCAGCAGTATGTTTGGGCGCGTCAAAAAAAGCCAGATATCCCAGAAGGATAAAATCTTGTTCGTCTTTGGTGTCAATCCACTCCTGTTCTAGAGGTTTGTAAGCCACAGCCAGAACCTTCATGCCATCTTCCAAAATCTCATCTACAATAGCATGAACACTGGTAAGCCCATCAGATCCCATGGCACTGCGCTTACCTTTGTATTCAAAATATTTGCAACGGCGGCACACATCCTCAAGACTTCCCTTTATAATAAGCAGATTTTCCTTATCACTCTTGATTAGAACACTAGAAAACTTCCGCTCATAGTCGAATGGCAGCTCATCTAACTTGAGGTGCTGTACCGCAAACTCCTGCAAATGAATACCGTGCCCTGGCATTTCTTTGCATTTAAGAATAGCGGAATCTAGGTGATTGTTGACACCTGTATGGTAGAAGCTATTCAAATAGGCAAAATTCAAAACCTTTTCACTTTCATTTCCCAGAATATCCATATAATATTCCAACAGAACAACATCACCGGTCAGGGTACCGGTTTTATCCACGCATAGAATATCCATACTGCCAAATCCTTGCATGGCATTCATGTTTTTAACCACGGTTTGCTTTTTCCCCATAGCTGCGCTGCCTTTGGCAAGACATGCACTGATCACCATAGGGAGCATTTCCGGGGTCAGCCCTACCGCCACAGATAGTGCAAACAGAAATGCCGAAAGCCAGTTTCCTTTGGTTAGCCCACAGGCGACAAAAACGATAGGAATTAAGATGGCCATAAATCGAATCAGTACCCATGCAATAGAATTTGCACCTTGATCAAAACCGTTCTTGATGTTTGTTTTGACTCCTGAAAAGCCACCATAGACAGTATCTTGACCTACTGCAAGTACGATTCCCTCGCCTGTGCCGCCAATAACAGAAGATCCCATAAAGGCGATATTGCTATATTCTGCATAGGAACCCGCTTTTTTGCCGGAAAGGTTCTTAGATTTTTTCTCTAATATTGCACTCTCGCCTGTAATAACCGATTGTGAAACAAACAGATCGTTTGCAGTAGTCAAACGAATATCTGCTGGAATGCGGTCTCCGGCAAACAGACGAATAGTATCTCCCACTACAAGTTCTGTAGAAGAAATCCCCACCCATTTTCCGTTTCTATGTACCAAAACATCAGAAGTTATCATTTTTGTCAGATGATCCGAGACGCGTTTCGCTCTCATTTCCTGGATAAATCTCACAATGCCGCTAATAAGCAGCATACACAGGATGATTATCACAGTAGTCATATTGCGACTGAAATTTGATGCAAGGAGAACATCAGTCACAAACGAAATACTTGCCAACACCAGAAGAACGATGGCAAAAGGGTTAATAAAAGCTCTTCTCAAACGATAAAGCACAGTATCTGATGCCCGACCAGATAAAATATTGCTGCCATATTGCTGCCGACTTTCTTCTACCTGCCTGTCGTTATACCCCTGTCCAGAAATACCAAAATCTTGATATAGCACATCAACGCCTAGATATGCGTAATGAAGGATACGCTGGTGAATCCCACGATCACCTTTCACTCATCCCACCTCCAAATAGCTTTTCTTAATCATATCATAAAACTGATCCTTTTGTTTAAATAGAAATCTTGCTTTTTCCTTGTTTCGTATGGGGAAAGCAGCGAAAAAACAAAAGAGCTCCTAGGATCATCCCTAGGAGCTCCTCTATTGCGCTAAAATAAATGTATCAACCTCGATTAAGATTCTTTTACAGGGCCTTTACACCAAAGGCAAAAACTGCCTCTTTTCCAGGCTTTAACAAGGTCAAAGCACGCTTATGCAGGAATTCATCATCCTCATCTGTTCCGGTGGCGCAGCCGTTCCAGGGCTCCAAAGCCACAAAAGGAGCATCATTTTTAGCAGACCATACTCCCAGATAGCAGAAATCGGCAAAATCCATCTCTACGCCGTGGCCGGTCTTCCGGCTCACCAACCGCACTACCTTAGAACAGGGTGTATCGAAAACCAGAGCATCCTCATAGAAAAGCTCATGACGCATGGAAAGCGCTGTCTCATATTCCATTACTGTTTTTCTATGATGGAAATTAATCAACGCTTCCTCAATCATAGGCGACATACAAGTTTCCGGCTTTTCAAACTCTACTACATAGTCTTCAAAGCACTCTCCCTCTACCATAGGACAATTAAAGGCCGGATGTCCGCCGACTGCAAAAGGCAATACTTCTTCTCCTGTATTTTCCACCCGGAATTCTGTTACTAAGCGTTCCTCTTCAAACCGATAGGTCACATGCAGAAGGAAGTCAAAGGGATATTGCTTGCGAGTGTCATCATCAGAAGCCAGAGTCAATGTTACAGAATCTTCTTTCTGTTCTGTAACGGAAAAAGGCAGATGTCGGGCAATACCATGCTGGCGCATTTCATATTCTTTACCGCCAATATAGGTACGGCCTCCGCGCAAAGCACCTACAATCGGAAATAACACCGGTGCACGTCCACCCCAATATTCCTTATCTCCCTGCCAAAGATGCTCTAGTCCATCTGCATTTTTAAAGGACATAAGCTGGGCACCCAGGGTATCTACCTCTGCACTGCCGAAGCGGTTCTGAATTTTTACGATCATTTTCTCCGTTCTCCCTTCTACCGGCGGAAATAAATTTCCGCCGGTATTTTGTTTCTGTCTATGTCCCCAGTATACCATCTCCTACAGAAAATGAAAAGGGTCTATAGTTTCAGGATTTAGGAAGCGCGATTTTTTAGATCCTCAATTACCTTCTCTGTATCTTCAACGAGCGTACTCTGCCCCTCTTTTTGAGTAATGGAGATCACGGTGATATCCTGAATCTGACTTTCAAAAGTATCTAGAGCCTTTTTCTGTTCATCCGCTGTTACCTTTTCCCCATTAAGATAGCAGGTATCATTTTTTTCTGTAATGTTTCCTTGGGCGGAGAGATAGGTATCAAAGTATACTCCCTGCAAAGACAAATATTCCACTGCATTTTGATCTGCATTCTGGCACTTAAAGAGAATCTGTCCGTTTACCGTGACCAGTTCAATGGTTTGCCAATCGTTTTTATCGTAGTTGCAGCGTTGTGAGTAGGACATACGCTCTACTCCATCTCCACACCAGCCCCACACTTCATAGTAGGTATACCGGCTGTAGTCTTCCGGCTTATCCCCATCTATCCAGTTGGAGTCGTTATATCCCAGTAACATTTCATTGTCGCCATCACCGTCGAAGTCCAGCATCTGAACCAAGAACAGTCCTGTAGCCTGTACGCCACCTTCTACATTCCGGTTTGCGCCAACACCATAGCGATCCTGCATTTCTTGAATGACTTCCAGATAACCCTGCACCGCTTCCGGACCTTTGGACATTTGATAGGAACCGCCCGTCTGCTGGAAATAGTCAGACTGTGGAGTCAGGGTGCTTTCCTGCGCAATACGGTCAGGAGAAACGCCTACAAAGTACTCTTTTTCATCGTAGACGCCGCCGTCCATGGTAATCCGCAGATCTCGGTCGTAGGCCTGCGTGTCTGCCTTTACCGTAAAGCGAAGCACATAATCCTGAGAAAGAAAACGTTCAATGGTCTGATATACACTTCCAAGTCCACTAGAAGTTTCGGAGCGAAGGAACTTGCCTCCAGTAGCCTCACAAATATGGGTAAGATAATCGGAATCGGCAAAATCAAAGCCTACTGCGTAAACTACGATTCCCTGCTGGAGAAGCTGGTTAATCACCTGTTCCATCTGTGCCGCAGATTCGCCACTATCCTCTCCATCAGAAAGCAACACTATCACTCGATTTCCTGTTTCTGTTTCCAAGGAGCGCATTCCTTCCAGTAAACCAGCCGCAATATTTGTGCCGCCGTTACTGGTCACTCCATCTACCGCACGCTGTACAGTACCTGTAGAACCGGTGATGGGACAGAGTGTTTCTGCTGTATCGTCAAATATGGTGAGGCCCATGCGCATTTTGGAACCGCCACTCTGTACAAAGGCAGAAACTGCTTTCTTGGCCTCTTCCAAATTTTGTCCTTCCATACTGCCACTGTGGTCCACCACCAGACAGACGCTGCTGTTGGATTCTTCTGAAGGAGGAATCAATTCAAAGTCTGTGATCTCCTCTTCCATCTCTCGGATAGTAAAGTCCTCTTTTGTATATTCCTCGCGGTTCTTTTTGGTTTTGGAAATATTGACGGATACCGAAATCTCGGGGAATTTAGAGGTATCCACATTGCCGATATGCAGTCCTGCACGAATATCCTGCAAAGTTTCCAAAATAAACTGGCTGAAAGAAATCTGGGTCTCTACCTGATTTCCTTCTGCATCAGTGGTAGTACGTGTACACATCACGTCTGCATTGGTCATATTTTTTCCCATAGCATACAGAAGCTCTTGGACCGCTGTCTGGGGATCTTCCTGTTCCACAGTTACTTCTGCTGTCTCTTCCCCAGTCCCCTCTGTCTCTTCTGTTTCAGGTGTTTCCGTCTGGTTGTCGTCATAAACGGAGCGCTGGCTGTTATCATATGCCTCAATCAATCGGAACACCTCAGAAGAAAGATATCCTGTAGTATCTTCTGCGGCAAGAGCAAATGCTTGCTCCAAATTTTCCTCTGCTTTCAGTACATCATCAGAACGGAAATAAAGCTGTGCCAACACCAGATGATAGGCCAATTCTTCCTCTTTATTGGGAGAAGAGGACAGAATATAATCCACCGCATGCAATATTGGCGCTGAATCTATTTGTTGATACAAATCCTCTACTTCCTTTTCCAGTTTGGCAACCTGTTGTTTCAGGCGAAGATATTCTTCCTCTCCTAAATTTTCTTGAGAGTCCATCTGGCTTTGAAGAGCGTTCAACTCTTGTTGTTTCTGTTCCACCTGCGCCTCCAGGCGTTCTTTCTCCGGGTCGGAACCTGTCATATTTTGGCTGGTAGTATAGCCATCTGCCTTCATCTGAGCCAACAGTACCCGAGATGGGAAAGATGCATCAGCATCTGCCGCTGCAGAGAGCTTTTCATAAGCCATCTGGCTGTTTCCCTGATACATATATGCCTGTGCGGCAGTTCTCTGAGAAAGGGAATCCTTTTCCCCAGCCAGGTTCAATAGATCTTCATCCAAATCGGATGTTCCATCCCCGCGATAAACCGTCATCTGGATATTTACGATACTCTCGGCTTTAGTCTTATCCCCATCAGAAATAGACAAACTGGTTCCCAGTTGTTTGAGCTTCATCAAAAGATCTGCCTGCACTGAAGTACCGGACAGTGCCTGGGTACAAAGGTCTTCCAAATCCTTAAGGGTTGCATCATCATATACTTTCTGATATCGCTGAGACGCACTTACCGCCTGGGAATACCGGCCATCCAACGCCAATGATAATACTGCCAGCCGAGTTGAATCCACATTAGCCATCCGGCTGTATGTGCTCTCTGCGGTCAGAATGCTCTCGTCATAATTTTCCAGTTCTGCAAGACGCCAAGACACATAATTGTCCCGCTGTATCATGCGAATCTGCCCTAAATATCCCATCCAAACAGTAAGGGCCAATGCTACGCCGCCTACCATTACCACACCAGGCAGGATCTTCCATAGAATCAAAGGCTTTTTGGCGAGTATCCCAATAAGCAGCACCACTGCGCCAGCCAGTAGAAGCACTCCGCCGCAGCCAATCAAAATCCATTGCAGTAGGCTCATTCCTCTGCCTCCTCTCGTACGTCAACATCCGTGCGTCCCAGCCGCGGGAACACTTTTTGCAGAGCTGTTTTATCACTAATAGGGTTATCCCGGATCATCAGCACGCGAAGCTGTTCCAACCCTTCCAGCGGAGAGAAATCCGATACCTCATTATCATACATCCACAAGCTCTCTAAACTATTGAGCTCGGCTACAGCACTGATATCCTGCACCCGATTTCTTGAAAAATCCAAATATGTGAGCGCTTTTAACCCGGAAATGGGTGCAAGGTCTGTGACCTGATTTCCCCACACATTCAGGCTCGTAAGAGAGGTAAGACCCGATAAAGGCGTCAAATCTGAAATGCGGTTCCACTCTACATTCAGTTTTTTCAGCTTGGTCAGACCGGACACTGGTTCCAGCGTGGTCATATTCATTCGGATAAGAGAAAGTTCTTCCAGATTAGTAGCCGAGGAAAGGCCGCTGAGACTGGTATTCTCTTGCCACGCTAGATGCAGCCGCTTCAAAAATGGCATCGTGCTCAAATCTTCTAGTGTGGTTACCTGTCCCATGGTAGAATAGGTGCTAAAATTGATGAAATATTGATCTTCTGTAAAAACAGGAGACTGCTGATAATATTGACTGGAAAGGGAACTATACCCCACAATAGAAAGCTGACGTACTTGCGCTGTATGATCTGTAGTGATCTTCTCATTATAATTGAGATTCAGTTCGTTGCGGACAGCCTCTTCAATTACAGGATCAGCAAACGTCACTTCTGTGGGAGTCACTGTAATATCATATTCTGCCGAAGCAGTATCACTTTGATAGCCACGACTACTGATTACCATGGCTTTCAACTGTGTATTCCCACTGGTAAGGATTACAGGCTCGGTATATACGGAAGAGTCCATACTAGGCTCACTTCCATCCACAGTATAATAGATGATATGCTCGCTATTTTCTGCCTGTATAGAGACTTCCTGATAGGTATCGTAAGAACCAGCTTGCAGGGAAAAAGTGGGCGCCTTAGGTGTCATTTCTCCATACAGTTCTTTAAGTTCCTCGCTATCGGTCTGCTTAATAGCCGATTCCAGCAAGGTCTTGGCCTCTTCCAGTTTTTCCAACCGGATATACAATTCCGCCAACTGGCGGTATCCTTCGGTATTCCCGGTATCCAAATCCAATAATTGCCGGTAGGCAACTTCTGCCTGGTCATAATCCTGGATACCAGAATATGCCTGCGCCAATCCCATATAAGCTTGGGTGTTCTTGGGATCGATAAGGAGCGCCTCATTATAGGCTTCCACTGCGCTATTGTAATCCAGATCCTCCATATATCGGTCTCCCAGATCTAGCGCTTCTTGCAAAGGTTGGCTTTCCTCTGCATGATTGAAAAACAAGAACCAAGCGCCTGTACCCAAACCGCCTAACACCACTACTGCTGCACAGATGCAAGCAATCAGCCGTCCCCATTTCTTTTTGGGTTTCTTTTTTTCCTCTTGCGGCTGAAAAGCTGTTTCCTGCTTGGGGGCAAAGGGAGCCTCTTGAGGTGATCCATTTTGGGGAATTGAAGGTGCTTCTTCCGGCTGCATCGGTGTAAAATTGATGCTAAACACACCATTAGTAGGGGGCATTTGACCAGACGGGCCTGCGGGAATCGGTTGGGTTGCCTCCTCTTGAGGTTGCGAATCCGGAGTTAAGAGCTGGGTCTCGTCCCCCTGGGGCTGCGTATTGGGTGTCAAAAGCTGGGTCTCGTCTCCCTGGGGCTGCGTATTGGGTGTCAAAAGCTGGGTCTCGTCCCCCTGGGGCTGCGTATTGGGTGTCAAAAGCTGGGTCTCGTCCCCATGAGGTTGCGCATTGGGTGTCAAAAGCTGGGTGCTGTCTGGTGTTTTAGCGGTACTACGCCCCACCACATATGTATCTGCTCCGGGAAACTCACCGAGCATATCAAAGGGCGTTCCACATCCTTCACAGAACCGGTTTCCATCCTCATTGGGACGCCCACAATTTGTACAATATTTCACAATATCCCTCCTCAGCTATTAAAGCGCCGACTTTCTCCATATTCTTCATCGAATCGCGCGCGAAGTTTTTTGCCTTTACTGTGAAGAACAATCTTTGTTATCACCAATGCAATCAGGCAAAGGCCAAAACAAGCGATCCCCCCATAAAACATCCATTCTCCTGTAGTCATTCGTCCTCCTCCTTTTTCATTATGACAACCAGCCGCCGTCTATAATCTGCTGCATCGTGGATTCCAACACCTGCATTTCCGGATCGCTAACACCGTCTGTTTTAGCTTGCTGATAATAGGCGGTGGCCTTTTCATAATATTCAGCGGTTTCCCGATAATCCCGGCTATTTTCTGGAAGCTGGTTTTCCTGTGCCGCACACAGAAGAGCCATACGCATATAGGGACGATAATCCGAGGGCGCTTCTTCCAACAATTCTTCCAGAACTTCCCTAGCCTGTGAATACTCATCCAAAAGTTGGTAAACTGCCGCTACATTTAGCCGAAGTTCAACAGAACGGTTTCCTTTTTGGATTGCCAGTTCATAGCATTCTAGAGCACTTTCTCCGTCAGCCTGAAGATTTCCATCTTCGCTCTGAGCTCGGCGCATATAGGCATTTCCCAACGCAGAAAGAATAGGACCGGTTTTAGTGGCTTCTACTGCATTTCTGCCGCTTTCTAACACCCGGATTTCCTCATCCACCTCTCCACCTTGCCGGTAAGCTCGGGCACACAGAATATATGCCCTTTGTCGCATCGTTTCATCAGTAGTGGAGTTGGCCGCTTTTTGAAACTCCTCTGCTGCTTCCTGCCAAGATCCCTGAGCTAACAGCAATTCTGCCCGCACTAATGTAACAGAATCCGTTTTGAGGCCCAAATCTATAGCGCGATCCAGCAGCTCTTCTGCTTCAGACATACGCTGCATTCTTGCTAAAGCAATGGCATAATCCCGGAAATACTCGGGGTTTTCTTCACTATACTCTACTGCCTGTTCATAATACTTTACGGCATTTTCGTAGTTTTCCTTTTCAAACCAGCCGTTTCCTATCATAAAGTAAATATCCGCGGCTCCCTTGGGGTCTTCTTCCATGGCATCGGTAAGTCCCTGATTGGTGAGGATCAATCGTCCATATTGAACACAAGCATCATAATCCCCTTGTCGGACATACGTAAGCAGCTTGTGATAATAAGCCGGTAGTTTTGTGCTGAACAAATCGATAGCTGCATCGAAACGGCGAATGGCACCCTCATAATCCAAATTTTCTTCCAGTGCCGTACCCTCTGCCACTAACCCAGAATACTTCTCTTCTTTTTCCACCCCCATCTGACGAAAACCGAAAAAAGAAAGCAAAGCCGAAGCTGTGAGCAAAAAGGCAAAAAGTACCGTTGTCACATTGCAGGCCCGTCGATGGCCGATATACGCCTTGTCCAACCGGCGAAGATCCTGAAACACCTTCAAAAGTTCTTCCGCAGTCTGATAGCGAAGATTAGGGTCCGGCGCCATCATTTTTCCTACTACCTCTACCAACGCCTGACTATAAGGAAGTTGCCATTGGGTGATAGGGGTAACAGTACCCGTGGAAATCTGAGGCCGGGTAAGGGTCATCAGGTGATACAGAGTAGCACCAAGACTGTAAATATCCGATCGTGCATCCAGCGGATACTGCATATGATACCGGTATGTAGTACGGCCGCTTTGTAAATCCACTTCCGGAGCAAGATTAAAATACTGTTCTGGCGGAGCATATCCTGCGCTAAGTCCACTGATTTGACTACTACTCTGTCCATCCAACGAAATATTAAAATCGATGAGACATACATTTCCTTCTGGGGTTATCATAATATTTTGGGGCTTAATATCACTATGGATAATAGGAGGCGTCTGCCCGTGAAGGTATACTAAAGCTTCACAGAGCTGTTGAGCCCATCGGATAATTTGTTTCTGCTCAATCTGATAACCTGCATCGATGTACTTATCTAGGGACCATCCCTCGACATAATCAATAACCGTATAAATTCCATCATCCGTTACCAAAAAATCATATACCTGCGGCAAATAACTGTGTTTTAACCGCTTAAGGATATCAGCCTCTGTACGGACATTGATTTTATCTACCACCTCATCACGAATCCGCTTAATTACCACATATCGCTGTAGCCGCAGGTGATATCCCTTGTAGATTACACCACTTCCGCCAGAACCGATCTCCTCTAGGACTTGGTAAAGCCCTTCCAACACATCCCCCTGACGCAACATATATTGTCACTCCTTCCCTGTCGCTCTCCCTTTTTACCAAAAATCGCGCACAATAAGGAACGGACCTTATCAGCGCGATTTTATGGAATTATTTTCTCAGGAAACAGGCTATTTTATTTTCTGCGAGGTGTTCCGCAATACGGACAAGCTGCACTATCAGCTGCGAACTGCTTTCCACAGTTGCGGCAGAACACCATAGGAGCGGCGCCACCCTGTACGGGAGCAGCCGGACGCTGTGCCGGATTCAGAGGAACAGTAGCATTGGTTGCAGGAGGTACCGGACGCTGTGCCGGGTTCAAAGGCACTGTATCACTGGAAACAGGATTCACCGGTGCGACAGGATTCTGTTGTACAGGTGCGCCAGGACGAACAGGATTGACAGGTGCGGCAGGATTCTGCTGTACAGGTGCGCCGGGGCGAACAGGATTGACGGGTGCGGCAGGATTCTGCTGTACAGGTGCGCCGGGGCGAACAGGATTGACAGGTGCAGCAGGATTCTGCTGTACAGGTGCCTGAGGATTCACCGGAGGCTTGGGACGATTATTATTAGTAAAGCTCATAAAGGGATTTGTCGGTGTATTCATATCATTGGAGGACTTTCCGCCGCCCAGCTTGCGATTGATATCACTTACATTCTTGCAAATGGATACCAGCAGCATAACAAACTCATAGCTGATACGCAGAAGCACATTGCCCAGAATAGCGATTGCCAGACCGCCCAGCAAATTTTGACCGAAATTGCCAAAACCCATAAAGATGTAGATAAGACCCACTAGTACCAGCCATACAGCCAATACCATATAGATGATACGCAGGATTGCTTCCAACAGCAGCTTACGGAAATTCAGGAATTCATAGATCCAACCCAAAAACCCGGTAAACTTTCCATCATTGCGAGCACTTAAAAAGGTGAAAAACAGCACAACTGCGCCAATGACACCCAAAACCAGACAAACCGTAGAGATGATAGGCCAAGCTTGTGCTTTCCAATATGCATCATATGCAGTTTGTATGTCGGAATAACCACTAAAGCCCATTTTTTATTCCTCCTCGGAAATTTTTATTTGGAAAACTGAATGTGTATTTGTCATGATTTATAAAGAAAATCAATGAATTCATGCCCTTCTGTTTCCTGATGTTTTTGCATTGTGTTTCCTAGAACCTTCACGGCAAAACCCATTTCAGTCCATCCATTGTAATAAGATTGCCATCATTGAAAATACAGTACCTCATCTGAGAGAACGATACAATCTCCCGGATACAGTGGTACTTCTACACCAGGAGCTGCCTCCTGCCCATTAACATAACTCTTATTTAAAGAACCCTGATCGATCAACACATAGAAATCCCCTTTTTTCACAATATCCGCATGATGGCGGCTTACGGTATTGTTATCGGGAATACAAAAATCTACCAGAGATTCTTTTTTTCCAATTCTGGTAATGGGATTTACCAAACGGACCTGTTGTCCTGTTCTGGGAAAATATAAAATGGGAACTGCTGCCAAACGGGCTTCCTCCGCCTGTCGACGGGCTTCCTCTTCTGCGCGAAGCCGCGCTTCTTCCTCCGCTTGTCGACGGGCTTCCTCTTCTGCGCGAAGCCGCGCTTCTTCCTCCGCCTGCCGACGGGCTTCCTCTTCTGCGCGAAGCCGCGCTTCTTCCTCCGCCTGTCGACGAGCTTCCTCTTCTGCGCGAAGCCGCGCTTCTTCCTCCGCCTGTCGACGGGCTTCCTCTTCTGCGCGAAGCCGCGCTTCTTCCTCTGCCTGCCGACGAGCTTCCTCTTCTGCGCGAAGCCGCGCTTCTTCCTCTGTGCGGCGAAGAGATTCTTCCTGAGCATATTTTTGAGACATTTCTAAAGCCGAAATTTCCTCTTGGGAGTAAGTGTCCACCCCTACAATAGCGGTACGATTCACATCGTAAATTTCAGGTCGGCTTCCTTTCTCCTGACGATGAATAAGACGCAACAGAAACTCCCGAAACCCTACCAGAGAAAAACCTGCTTCTGCCTGTAAATATCCAATAACTTCCTGTACATATTGAGACTGGATATCAGCAGCAAAAGAAGCGCTGTACAAAGCCTCCAATAACACATTGCGAAGACCTTGACCACAATACCCGTAAATAGGGATGTACAAAAATCGTCCTCGACTTCCAGAAAAGAATACTAATTGCTGTGCCTCTGCCAATTGCAGGGAAACGCCGGCTTTTTCTGCCTCGATTCCTGATTCAGCAAGGCCCAGCTCCATTTGCAGAAAATCACGAGTGGAAAGATAGTGCTGGGACAGCCACACCGACAGTGACTGATATCCTGTTATACGGTATTTAAGACACTGCGCCCCATTTTCCATTGTAATGCTGAGGGGCGCCAGAGCTGGCACGCCTGCGATATTAGGCAGCTTACTCTCATCCAGATAAATTCCCGGCACCAATCGGAGACACAGGACGTTTCCACCTTCCTGTAAACTATATTGCAAATCCATAAGAGGTTCCTCCTTGGCTTAATCCATCTCTATACCCTATTCTTTATGCATTTTACTTTCATTTTATCTTAGTATAGCGCGAAATTACCACAAATGCAAACTGTGACAAAATCTGTGACAGCCAAATTGCACTTTAAAAAAATGAGGAAAAGTTCCAAAAGAACTTTTCCTCTCAATTTTTCAAAAAAGATTCCCTGGGTTCTCCCAACATATCCAGAAATGTAGAAAAGTATTCTGGCAACGGACTAGAAAACTCCAGATATTTTCCTGTAATGGGGTGAATAAACCCTATCTTCCTCGCGTGCAAGCACTGACCATGTAGGGACGTAATTACTTTTTTAGGACCATACACCGGATCTCCAGCCACCGGATGCCCAAGATAAGCCATGTGCACCCGGATCTGATGGGTACGTCCGGTTTCCAGCCGTAGGCGCACATAGGTAAAATTGCCATATCGAGCCAACACCTGAAAATGAGTTATGGCAGGACGGGAATGCTTTTCTGTCACCGCCATTTTTTTACGGTCTATGGGATGTCTGCCAATAGGAGCGTTTATTGTACCCTGATCCTCGCGGAGATTTCCATACACCACCGCTTCATATTCTCGGGTAAAACTGTGCTCCTGAATTTGGCTGGCCAACCCCTGATGAGCAGCATCATTTTTTGCAACGATCAATAGGCCGCTGGTGTCTTTATCGATACGATGCACGATTCCTGGTCGGATTACGCCATTGATACCGGAAAGGGAATCACCGCAATGGGCCAGCAAAGCATTTACCAAAGTGCCGTCTGGATTTCCCGGTGCAGGATGGACGACCATACCCTTAGGTTTATTCACTACCAGAAGATCTTCATCTTCATAAACAATATCCAGTGGGATGTCTTCCGGCAGAAGTTCTGTTTTTTCCGGTTCCGGCAAAATTACACGAATTGTCCACCCTGATTTTACCCGCATATTTTTCACACCCGGTTTTCCTTCTGCTGTTACATTCCCCTCAGAAAGGAGCTTTTGTACAGCAGACCGCGTGAGTTCTGGCATCTTTCCAGCTATATATCCGTCAAGACGTTGTCCGGCATCCTCTTCCCCTACTATGAAAAGAGATTCCTTCTCACCCAAGCCTGTCACCGCCGTCCACGCAGTATCTTTTCAGGGCCGTTATCCCGCTCCATAAAAAAGAGGAAATGAATCAGGAAAAAGATCACACCCACAACTACAAAGCAATCGGCAAGATTAAAAATCGGCGGAAAGAAAGATACCTGAATATAATCCACCACATAACCCAGCAAAAACCGGTCGATGAGATTTCCGATGCCTCCGCTGATAATCAAAATGGAAGCAGCTCGAGAAAAAAAGGTGTGCTTTTGATAAAGAATCATAGCTGCTAACACCACTACTATACAGATAGCAGTAATGATCGTCAATATCATAGTAAAATCGTCAAACATTCCAAAAGCGGCCCCAGTGTTTTCTACATAGACAAATTGAAGAAATCCAGGGATGGCGGTTATGACTCCATTCGGTTTTAGATTCTCCACCACCAGATATTTTATGATCTGATCCCCCGCCACACCAAGGACGATCAGGACCAGTGAAAGGATAAGCATAAAATCCCCCTTTTCATACGATAAGGGCCGCCTTTTTCGACAGCCCTCACAGATCAGTATTTTTACGGCTGATGCTTATTGAATATATCAATGGGAGAATCTGGATCTGTAGAAATATCATAATCCTCTCCAAACTTTAGCGAAGCATACCGGATATCCCGACTGGGAAGTGCCTCTTCAGCAGGAGGCTCAAACCCTGTCACATCCAGTGTAAAGGAATCTTCCTCTATCGGGGAAGGCGCCTCTTCCTTTACCGGCTCCGGCTTTTTTTCCTCCACAGGAGCAGAGGCAACAGGAGCGGGAGCAGGAACAGGTTCTGTTTCAGAATGTACCTCCGGCTCCACTGCGGGCTCTGGCTTTTTCTCCTCTACAGGAGCAGGAGCCGCTGGTTTGGGTTCCGGGGCTTTCTGGCTGGGCAGGGCATTGATCAAGGTCAGATGCTGCTTATACATAGAAAGCAGGTTGGAGCGGAAATCAGAAACTGATTTTTTCAAATTCTCCAGTTCCTGCTCATACTGGCCAATTTGGCTCTTGGCGCCGCTGACGATGCGGTCTGCCTTAATATTGGCATCTTTCAAAATGATCTCCGCCTTATGCCGAGCCTCTCGAATAGACGCATCTCCCAGTTTTTGAGCGCTTACCAGAGCATTCTTAATCTCATCTTCCTCGCTGCGATAAGTCTCTACCCGTTCGGCAAGGACTTCGATCTTTTTCATCATCTGTTCGTTTTCGGCTTTCAGCGAAGTAATGGTATCCTTCTGCTCAATATTTTTTTTGATCAGTTGCTCATAGGATTCCTTCACCAGATCCAAAAACGCATCCACATCTTCCGGGCGATAGCCGGAAAAGCTGGACTTACGGAAATTTGCATTGATAATATCGTTTAACGTCAGCATGACCATACCCCCTCTGTATTTCCTGCGATTGCTTTCTCCTGTGCGTTACAGATATTTTCGTCCGGCAATCCCCATACGACCTTTTTTGGTCACGGGGCCCAAACGGTCGATTATATACCGTCCTTTTCCCCGGACAGACAGCTTATCACCTTCTTGTACTGGCTCTGAAAGAGACAATACAAGCTCATGGTTTTTCATTACCATCCCCGCCTCAATCAGACGAGAGGCCTTTTCCCTACTTTGTCCCACAGCGGCTGCCAAAACACAGTCCAATCTGGAAGAGGCTATGACTCCCTGAAATTCGGAAAAACCTCTTCCCTGAGGAAGGGGCTCCGTAAATCCCTCAGAAAGACGCACACCTACTCGACCAATCTTTTCCACCTGGGAGAGCAGAAATCCTGCATTTTCTTCTCGGACAAAACAAACGCACCGGCCTTCTTCCGGCAAAATATCTCCTATCGTGGCGCGTTGCAGTCCTACTCCTAACAAAGCTCCCAGAAAATCTCGATGATCCAGCCGGTCACAGGGTCGGAATCGAATGGTAATGGCCGTAATGGGAAAATAGGACAAATCCGGCTCCATATAGTCGGGAAAAACGCCGAATATCTTTCGTTCGCTGTCTTCATAGCCGCCCCAAAACATCCAACCTTCCCGCCTAAAGGAACGGGCAATTCGTTCTGCTACAGCGGCTTCTCTTTCATCCAAAAAACCCACAAAGCTGGGACGCCTTTCTCCTTGGGAAAAAGCGTCCCCAATGCGGGCTTTTAACCATTCATCTCGCGATGGATCAGACATAGACACCATTGTTCTCCAGTTCATCCATCACTTCATCCCCAGTAAGATCCACATTATAGGGGGTAATGATGTAGGTGCTGGTGGAAACGCGCTTGATCTTACCGCCGTTGGCATAAGCAACACCGCTCAAAAAGTCGATAATCCGGCGGGACACCTCTTTCTTGGTATCCTCCAGGTTCAGCACCACTGTATGCATCTTCAGCAGTTCATCGGCTACCGCACGGGTTTCCTCACCGAAATTTTCCGGCTTGAACAAAACCACCTGAAGCTGTGCGGTTGCATGGATATTTACCACTTTATTATTCTGGGCAGCTCCGCCTCTACGGGCAGGAGCTTCTTCCCGACGGTCTGTCATAGGAGTCTCTTCCTCCATTTCTGCCTCATCGTCATAAACATAATCCACCTCGTCATCGGGGGGGTTCCACATTTTTTGAATCTTGTCCACAAAACCAGCCATACGTTAAATCCTCCTAAGAATATATTTGTTACCGGTATTGTCTCTGGCCGAAAAGGGAAGAACCCACCCGGACCAGATTGGCGCCACAAAGGATGGCGTCCTCAAAATCTCCGGACATTCCCATGGATAAATACTCCATGGCTACATTATCACTTTTTTTGCGCTTTATGTCAACAAAATATTGAGACATTAAAGAAAAATAATTATGAAGACGCTCTTTTTCGTCACAAATCGGCGGGATTGCCATCAATCCGCGGATGCGCAACCCTGGTAAAATACAGATTTTTCCTAGAAGATCCTCCAATTCCTCTGGCATAATCCCGGACTTGGCGGTTTCTTTTCCCACGTTTACCTCCAGTAAAATATCCGTGGTCACTTCTCTCTGTACTGAAAGTCGAGAAATTTCTTTCGCTAGCTTTTCGCTGTCCACCGACTGGATCATATCCACACGGCCCACCAGATTTTTCACCTTATTGGTTTGCAAATGACCAATAAAATGCACCTGGCACTTTTCTCTTTCTAGCTGGTCATATTTTTCCTCCAGCTCCTGTACTCTGTTTTCTCCAATATAGTCAATCCCTAGACGAATACCATGGTTGATCACTTCCACCGGCACGGTCTTGGTAGCAGCCAGCAGGATCACGTCTTTTTCCGTGCGGCCAGAAGCCTGTGCCGCCTGAGCGATACGCTCACGGATATCCCGCAGATTCTCTTCCAATGCCAGACAGCGCGCCTGCAATTCCTCAGACAACTTTTCCGTCATATAGATCCGTCCCTTCTACTACGATCTCGTCATATAGCTGAATGGTCTTGTCTGTAACCAAAAGCTCCTGTTCCTCTTCTGTCAGTTCCGTATGGCAGATGGCGTAGCCATTTACCGTAATATCCGAGAAAATCTGGACGAAATGGAGCTGGCCTCCGCTTTTCACATACACGCCCTTCACATTTTCATGGGTCACTGTACGCTCTTTGCCATTGGAATCTGTTACTTTCTGTTCCACTGTTTCAAAATGGATCGCTTTTTCATTTACCATTACACCAGAATAGGATTTAATCTCTACCTGTACTGTCTCTTCCCGAATGTTGGAAAGTGCAGAATTCATTACGCTGCATTCCAGCACCACTGCTGCCTCTCCAGCAGGGTCCGGTTGGTTTACTGCCGCTACAGTAGCAGGCACTTTATCGGTGGTGGCAAAGGGCATAGAGATATTTACACTACCCGCTTGTTTCAATTTTAAGGCGGTAGTTGCGTCGCAAAGAAATACAAAATACCAGTTAAATTCTTCTGTTACTTTTCCTACCGTATTCTCTGCCACAGTTGCTGGTGTATATTCCTTTTTCAGGTCTTCCGGGGTCAAATCCAGAATGCTGTCATAGTCAAATATGGTTTCCCATCCATCCACCACACTGGAAAAATACCCAGCCGCTGGAGATTTAATCTGTCCGTTTATCGCAGCTGCCTGACTGTCCAAAGATTCCTTTTGAGCTTTCAACTCAGCTACACGGGCTTCATAATTCGTCGCTGTACCGGTAGCAATCTGTCTCTGGTTAAACTGATACGTAATCTCCTCTCTAGCATTGGAAATCTTTTCCGCATCGCAGTCCCGGGCTGCTGTCAAAAGATCGATAACATTCTGGTCAATACGGCTGTCGATCTGCTGGATATCCAGAGCATAAGTCTCCCCTGGATTGCTTAGGCTTTCCAGCCGCTGAATCTCCGTTTCCAGCTGCTCTGACTGCTGTTTGGCGGAAGCTGCTCCTTCGTCTGCAAAAATATCCGCCACGATTCCTTCTTTAGAAACACGTCCGCCGTCCTCAATCCGGTAACCGATGACCCCACCCAAATCTTCCCGGGTAATCACCGTTTCCTTACGCACCGCATAACCGGTGGTTTGGAAGGAATCCGCCACGGTAGCCCAGGTGGCAGTTTCCCACTTCAAACTCTCATAGTTGGCAGACCAGATCTGGTAGCCAATATAGAAAAGGATCAGGAAAGCCAAAACTCCGGAAATCAATCTACGGACCAATGGTGCTTTTTTTCCGATCTCCACTTGTTTTTTTACCATCATCTAGCCTCCTTTTCTATAGGTAGGATACCCTCCCTGCAAAAATATTCTTCCGCCCTTGGGAGAAGGCTCTCCTTACCCTCTGGCTCGTCGACATATAGCCAGCAGGCAGCTTCTTCCCGGCGGAACCAGGTAAGCTGCCGCTTAGCGTATCGCCTTGTCTCCCGACGAATGGCCTCTGCTGCTTCCTCTAATGTAACATCGCCCCGGAAATAAGGGGCCAATTCTTTATATCCGATGGCCTGTACTGCCGTATCACCTGGATGATTTTGGAGAAAATTTCTAGCTTCCTCCTCCAACCCTTGCTCCAACATCAGCCCCACCCGCAGGTTAATGCGGTCATACAGCTTCTGCCGGTCGTGGAACCCGATGCATACCATAGCCCAATGATAGGGGGATTCCCCTTCTGCCGCCTCCTGGGATTGGACGGAAAAAGGCCTTCCGGTCAAACGGCACACCTCTACCGCCCGGATCACCCGCTTGCGATTGTTGGGATGGATAGCCGCTGCCGCCTGAGGGTCCAGCTGCCGCAGAGTCTCCCAAAGGGCTATAGGGTCCCGTTCCGAAGCTTCCTCTAACTCCCGGCGCAGTGATGGGTCCTCCGGCATTTGAGCAAATCGGATACCTCGCAGTAAGGAACGGATATACAACCCCGTACCACCCGCTACAATGGGCAGCTTCCCCCGGGCATGGATATCTTCGATACACCGGGCAGCCTGCTCTACATAATCTGCTACGCTGAAACTCTCCGATGGGGAAAGGAACCCCATCATATGGTGCGGCACACCCTGCATCTCTTTTTCATCGGGGCGAGCCGTGCCGATTTGCATTTCATCATAGATCTGCATGGAATCAGCGGATACTACCTCGCCGTTGTGCCGCTTTGCCAGTTCTACCGCCAAAGCGGTCTTACCGGAAGCTGTAGGCCCAGCCACCACCGCCACTTTGATTTTTTCTCGTGTCATGGGGTTCCTCCTTTCCATCATACTCTGCCAAATTGCTTTTCCAATTCCCGGCGGGTGATAACCACCGAAATGGGTCTGCCATGGGGGCAATACCGCACATCCGGGTTTTCTTCCAGCCGCTGTACCAGCGCCGCCAGCTCCTGCGGGGAGCTAAAATCCCCGGCCTTTACTGCGGCCCGACAGGCAATGTTGTGGTACAGCCAATCCAAGTGTTCTGTGGTCAAATCTCTCCGGGAAGAAAGGAGATAACCGGCCATCTCCATCACTGCGGCAGCGGCGTCTTCCCTGTCTAAGGAAAGGGGCGCGCTGCGTACCGCTACCGTACCGCTGCCAAAATCGTCCACCTCAAAGCCTGCCTGCTCAAAGAGCTCTTTTGCCTCCAAAACCGCCGCGTATTCATTTTTATCCAACGTCACGGTAGCCGGTTCCAACAGCATCTGGGCGTAATTGCCGCCGCCCTCTTTGCGGAGTTTTTCATACAAAAGACGCTCGTGAGCCGCGTGCTTGTCAATGAGCACCATCTGGTCGTCCCCTCGCTGTAACAGCAGATAGGTGCCAAATACTTCCCCGATAAGACGCTGAGAAACCGGCTCCGGCTTCGCATTCATGGCAGGTGCTGTTTCAGTCTGAGGCTCCTCCGGGGTATCCTCTACAGGGAGAGACGGTTCCTGCATTACCGCAGACTGTACTGCCGAAGCATTTGCTGCCGAGACTTCCAGTTTGGGCGCAGGGATGGTGGGGGATTCTTCCTCATCTAATAAAACCACCATAGGTGGCACAGAAACAGCCTGATACGGAGCCGGGGTGCTATCATGAAGCACCGACTCTTTTTCCACAGGAGCCACCAGCTTTTTCTGAATCACGGGCCGAGGAGCCGGCGGGGTCATGGAAGGCATTTTCATGGGCCGCAAAGCCTCCGGCTGTGCCACCGGAGACGAATGCCGGGAAGTTGTGGGAGCAGAGGGCGCCATGCGAAGCTGTTCCCCTCGGAGTTCCTCCATAGCAGGACGGAGCAGCTGGCTGTTGGGAAGCTGCATTTCCCGGGGTTTATCTTCCTTTTGCAAGGCGGATTTTACCCCATGATACACGGCATCAAAAACGGGACGCTCGTTGACAAAGCGCACCTCCAGCTTAGCGGGGTGAACATTCACGTCCACTGCCTGGAACGCCATATTTAAGTGGAGCACGCAGGCAGGGAATTTCCCCACCATAACGCTGCCTTTAAAGGCCTCCTCCAAAGCCGCCATGGCAGTGCGGCTCTTGACAAACCGGCCGTTGATAAAAAACTGCTGCATACTCCGGTTAGGGCGACTGTTTACCGGGCGACTCACAAAGCCCCATACCCGAATATGGTTGTATTCATATTCTACCGGCATCAAGCCATTGGTGAAATCCCGGCCATATACGGCATAAATGGCAGATTTCAGCTTACCGTCCCCGGGGGTGTGGAGCTGCTCTTTGCCGTCCCGGATAAACCGCAGGGAGATCTCCGGGTGAGAAAGAGTGATTTTATCCAGCACACCGGCCACAGCGTTGGCCTCGGTGACGTCCTTTTTCAAAAACTTCATCCGAGCGGGGGTGTTGTAGAACAAATCGCGAATGAGGAAGGTGGTTCCTTGGGGGCAACCTGCATCGTCCAGCAGCTTTTCCTCCCCGCCCTCAATGACATATCGAGTGCCCACCGCGTCCTCCGGCTGGCGGGTCATCACCTCTACTCGCGCCACTGCGGCAATGGACGCCAGAGCCTCACCCCGGAATCCTAGGGTGCCGATAGATTCCAAATCGTCCTGCACTGCCACCTTGCTAGTAGCATGGCGCAAAAAGGCTATAGGCACATCTTCCCGACTCATACCGCAGCCATTGTCGGTAACCCGCATATAGGAGATGCCCCCGTTTTTCACTTCTACTGTCACCGCCGAGGAACCGGCGTCGATAGCGTTCTCCACCATTTCCTTGATGACCGAAGCGGGGCGCTCCACTACCTCACCGGCGGCAATGAGTTCCGCCACGTGGGCGTCCAATACATTGATTTTTCCCATGGGGACTCTCCTTTCTTACAAACTCATTTCCAAGGGACGTTCATACCGGGCGTTGCACAAATGCACCCCCAGCACGTCCACTTCTACGATATCCACAAACCGAAATCCGCAAGATTCATATAGCTGCCGCAGCTTTTCCCGGTTGGCCCGACAATCCAGCCGTAGAAAGGGAATTTTTCTCTCCCTAGCATAGCTTTCCGCAAAAGCCAGTAGTTCCTGTGGGAGTCCGCTTCCGGCAAATTTCTCTGCCACCGAAAAACGATGAACGTATACGGCTGACCCGGGCTCTTTGTCCGGCCAAAAAACAGGATCTTCTACTGAAAACAGGGCGGTTGCCGCGGGAACCCCATCTTTTAGTAGCAAATACGGCTCTTTTCCCGGCTCAAATACCGCCTCCGCTGTTAAATGGCAGGGCAGCCACTGGACGATTCCCTTTTTCGCCATGCGCTGGTTGGCGCTGGCCAGTACTTCCAAAAAGGCGGCCTTCTGTTCAGGGGTTTCGGCTTTCACGATCTTCACGGTGTTTCTCCTCTCAGGACTGCTCCTTTGCCAGCTTTACCAGCGAAAACAGCTCGTTCATACACTCAATAGGGGTCAGGGTATTCACGTCCAGCTCCCGCAGGCGGCTGAGCACCTGGCCTTGTGCCCCAGCTTCCAGCATCATCACCTGGGCGGGCTCTTCCTTTTGGGCCTGCTTTTTGGCGGCTTTTACCGGTTGTCCCGCTTCCAGTTCTTTTAAAATTTGCCGGGCCCGGCGCACAATGCGATCCGGCACCCCGGCCAGCTTAGCCACTTCCACGCCGAAGCTGTCATCAGCGCCGCCACGCACAATGCGCCGCAGGAAGGTGATGTCATCTCCGTGCTTTTTGACGGCGATACTGAAATTTTTCACCCCGGAAAGCTGTTCTTCCAACTCCGTCAGTTCATGATAGTGGGTGGCGAACAGCGCTTTGGCTCCCAGCAGCTTGGGGTCTGCCACATGCTCCAGCACGGCTCTGGCAATGCTCATGCCGTCAAAGGTGGAGGTACCGCGGCCGATTTCGTCCAGTACCAAAAGGCTGTTGGAGGTGGCATGGCGGAGGATATCCGCAACTTCCGTCATCTCCACCATAAAGGTGGACTGTCCCGCTGCCAGATCGTCGGAGGCACCCACTCGGGTGTAGATACCATCGACAATGCCGATCTCCGCAGAAGCCGCCGGCACAAAGCAGCCGATCTGCGCCATGAGAACGATCAGGGCGATCTGCCGCATATAGGTGGATTTGCCTGCCATATTGGGGCCAGTGATAATGGCTACCCGGTTCTGGTTCATGTCCAACTCCACATCGTTGGGCACAAAAGGAGAGCCGTCCAGCAAGGCCTCTACTACTGGGTGACGGCTGTCTTTCAGCACCAGCCTGCCGCTCACGTTCACGGTGGGGCGCACATAGTCCCGTTTTACCGATACTTGGGCAAAAGAAACCACCACGTCCAGCGCCGCTACAGCCCGGGCTGTCATCTGTACCCGGCCCATCTCCCCTGCAATCTTCTTGCGGACTTCTTCAAACAGCCGGCTTTCCAGCTGTACCGAACGATCGCTGGCGCCTAAAATGCGGTTTTCCAGTTCCTTTAATTCCGGGGTTATGTACCGCTCGCAGTTGGTTAGGGTCTGCTTACGGATATACTCCTCCGGTACCTGATCCCGGTAGGAATTGGTAATCTCGATGTAATAGCCGAACACCCGGTTGTACCCGATCTTCAGCTTGGGGATACCCGTGCGCTCCCGCTCTCGGGCCTCCACGGAAGCCAGAAGCCCCTTACCGCCGGTCATATCACTGCGGAGCAGATCCAACTCCTCCGAATACCCGGCCCGGATGATGCCGCCTTCCCGGATGGAAAAGGGCGGTTCTTCCACAATGGCTCGGTCGATAAGACTGCACACATCTTCCATGGGATCGATCTGCCGCCACACTTTTTGGAGAAACTCCGAAGATGCTCCGGAAAGCTGCTCTTTTAAGGCAGGCAAGCGGCACAGTGCCGACCACAACGCCCGCAGTTCCCGGCTGTTGGCAGAACCGTACACGATGCGGCTCATAATGCGTTCCAAATCCTGCATACCGGTAAGCTGTTCCGCGATCTCGTCCCGGAACATGGCGTTTTCCACCAGTTCCTCCACAGCGTTGAGCCGGCGGGAAATCAGGCCAGGGCTGAGAAGAGGCTGTTCCAGCCAGCTTCTTAATTGGCGCTTGCCCATGGCGGTACGGGTCTTGTCCAGCACCCACAAAAGAGAGCCACGCTTTTCCTTGCTGCGCATGGTCTCGGTGAGTTCCAGATTCCGCCGGGTGTTGATATCCAGCCGCATAAACCGGCCCTTTTCATAATATTCCACCCGTTCCAGCCGTTCCAAACCGCCCCGCTGGGTACGGCGAAGATACCCCAAAAGCTGTCCAACAGCCCGAATTACCAGCGGGTTTCCAGCGCTATTCAGCTCTTTTTCGCTCTTTACCCGGAACTGTTCCAACGTCAAATTGCGGCAGGTTTTGGGGTCGCATTCTTCGTC
This sequence comes from uncultured Clostridia bacterium, assembly GCA_944384915.1. Classification (GTDB taxonomy): domain Bacteria; phylum Bacillota; class Clostridia; order Oscillospirales; family Acutalibacteraceae; genus Heritagella_A. The sequence continues at coordinate 25,010 of CALWVH010000013.1, forward strand.
AGAAAGGCATTCCAGCGCGGCAGAGAGCTTGTCCCGGATAAAACCGGGAAGCCCCTTAAAATCCAGCGCGGCAGGGTTTACCAGAATCTCCCGTGGGGAGAAACGAGAAAATTCCCCGCAGATCTGCTGTTCCAACTCGCGATCATCATCGGTCAAAAGAGTGGCGTGAAGTTCACCAGTGGAAACATCGGCAAAGCAGATACCTGCCTGCCCGTTTTCCACACATACAGAAGCCAGATAGTTGTTTTTCCCCTCGTCCAGCATACTGTTTTCCAGGATCGTACCCGGCGTCACCACCCGGATAATATCACGCTTTACCAATCCTTTCGCTGTAGCCGGGTCCTCCATCTGCTCACAGATCGCTACCTTATAACCTTTAGCCACCAGTCGAGCCAGATAGTTCTCATAGCTGTGGAAAGGCACGCCGCACATGGGAGCGCGCTCCTCCAACCCGCAGTCCCGGCCGGTTAGGGTCAAATCCAGCTCTCGGGAGGCAATTTTTGCGTCCTCAAAGAACATCTCATAAAAGTCTCCCAGCCGGAAAAACAAAAGGGTATCCGGGTTTTCCTGTTTCAGCTGGAGATATTGTTTCATCATGGGGGAAAGATCAGCCATTGGTTTGCCACTCCATTTTCAAATTCCATCAGGTTTCAAAAAGAAAAAGCACGCCGCTTTTGGGCGGGTGAAGGGTCGCCTTCTCCGCGGCCCCTAAAGCCGGCGTGCTCGCATGGGTTCCGGTTAACTCAGTGGCAGCCGCCGCAGGTGGCGCAGCTGCCGGTGCAGGAAGCCTCATAATCAGCGGTTTCCGGGTCCTCGCCCTCCACACTCTTAGTGATGATGGCGGTTACACGGTTCATCAGGCCGTCCATTTCTTCCCGAGCCATGTTGTAAGCAGTCATGTTGGGGTTCTGCATAATCTGTGCATAAACGTGGCGAAGCTCTTCGTTGAGGGCGCGCAGCTTTTCTTCGTCGGCATCTTCACCGGAAGTCTCGTTGTTGATGGCCAGACGCTTCAGGTTAAATTCCCCAATCAGATCCTGCAACTGCTGGTCGTCCTCGCAGTTCTGGGTTGCCAGCTGCATATTCAGGTAACGGTCATCCTTCTGGATAGCCTTGCCCAGTTCCCTTGTCATCTCAATAATATCCATAGTCATATCCTCCTAATAATTTTGGGATTCTTTTTTATTTAGTTTCCGGGATCAGCTCGCCCCGAAGGATCCAGTTCCGCGCCGCGGTGATCTCCACCATAGCGAACTGTCCCACCAGAGAAGCCTCCCCGGGAAATTCCACAACTACGCTGCCATCGGTCCGTCCCGCCAGCAGCCCTGTTTTGGGGTTCATTTCTTCCACCAACACCCGCTCTTTGCGGCCCACCATCTGGGCGCACCGCCGAGCGGCGATCTCCTCCTGCGCTTTCAGCAGCTGGGAGAACCACCGGGATTTTTCCTCATAAGGCACCGGGTCAGGCATTTTCGCTGCCACCGTACCCACACGAGGAGAATAAATAAAGGTGAACAAGGAAGTAAATTCTACCTCCTGAATCAGGCTTACTGTATCGCAGAACTCCTCATAGGTTTCCCCAGGAAAGCCCACAATAATATCCGATGTGAGGGAAACATCCGGCATTTTCTCCTTGCAGTAAGCAATAAGGTCTAAATACTTGGCTCGGTCATATTTCCGGTTCATTTCTTTCAGAACCCGGTCATTGCCTGACTGGAAAGGCAAATGCAGATGATGGGAAATATGGCGGCTACCCGCAATGACGTCGATCATCTCTCGGGTAGCATCCTTGGGGTGGGAGGTCATAAACCGGATACGGTAGTCCCCCTCCACCACGTCCAGACGGCGAAGCAGTTCTGCAAAAGTGATAGGGTGTTCCAACCCCTTGCCGTAGGAATTTACATTCTGGCCCAGCAACGTGATCTCTTTGTATCCCGCCGCCACCAGCTCCCGGAATTCCTTCTCGATGGCCTCCGGCTCCCGGCTGCGCTCCCGGCCCCGGACATAGGGCACCACGCAATAGGAGCAGAAATTGTCGCACCCATACATCACGGTAAGCCAAGCACGGAAGGTGCCATCCCGATGGACAGGCAGCCCCTCCACGATCATTTTATCCTCGCTGTCGTCCCCGCGCTCAAATACCCGATGGCTATCGGTGAGCACCTCCCGAAGCATCTGAGGGAAACGATGAAGCACATGGGTACCGAATACTAAATTCACAAAAGGAAAGCTCTGGCGGATACGCTCTGCCACGTGCTCCTGCTCCATCATACAGCCGCACAGGGCGATAATAAGGGAGGGATTGCGCCGCTTGATATTCTTCAGGGCTCCCACGTTGCCGTAAATACGGTCTTCCGCGTGCTCCCGCACTGCGCAGGTATTGAAAAGAATAAAATCGGCTTCTTCTTCGTTATCGGTAAAGCCGAAGCCCATTTCCTCCAGCATTCCCTTGATCTTTTCTCCATCGGCTACATTTTGCTGGCAGCCGTAAGTACGCACCAACGCCAAAGGCATCTCACCCCGGGCACGTATCTGCATAATCTGCGCCACATCGGACATACAGCGCTTTTGCTCCTCACGGTCCCATTGCCGCTGTTCGCTCATAGTAAAAGTGCTCCCTTCGCAGTTTCCGGTAAATCTTCCGCCTGAAAAGGCGTGTCATAATAGTATACCACATTCCTATAGTTACTGCAAGAAATATCCCTTACCGCAGGCGCCGGACGGGCATTCTTTCCTGGCGGGGATGGTCTCCTTCAATCTTAACATATAACATCCGGGTAAATACCACCGCCGCAATACCGATAAGCAAGCATAAGGCCGCCGAGACCAAACTATTAAGCAATACTTCATAATTGCCGAAATTCATAAACAGATGGAACACGAAGATCATGCCCGCAGACGCCCCCGCCCACTTCCGGGAAAGACGCTCTGTCATAGCCATCCACATAATCACTGCTGCACAGCAGTACACCATCATCAAAGCAAACTGCTCGATACCACTGATATAGAAAGGCCATGGGCTGGAATCCAGATAATCCAGCATTCCTTGCATGAAAGTGAGTTCATCGCCGGAAAGGCCCTGGGTCAAATAGTCCTTCCCGTTAGCATTGGCAATCACTGCCACAGAATAATAAGTCATGCTGGTAAGACCGGAAGAAAGGGCAGCGTTGGCACCACCATGGCCTATGCCAAACATTACCACTCGAGAACCGCCGTCCATGTGATCCCGCAGGATTCGTACAACCAGTGCAAACTCCAGCGATTCAAAAATTCCCGCGGCCAATGATAGAACAAGAGGGTACAAGAAATCATTTTCTACAAAGGCCGGGGTTGTCCGGGCCATTAAGGAAACAAACAGCCGTTCCAGCAGCATGACAAACAGGATTTGCATACTGATACCCGCAAGGAACAATAAAATTTTGGCACGCATTCGAATCTTCAGCACCATCATAACAATAAGGGGTAAAACAAAGCAAATCAATATAGTGAACACCATTCCCAGAATTGTCAAATTCGATATCATCTTTTACAATACTCCCCAGTATGTTTTATTTTGACCGGCACAAGCATTATGCAGCACGGACATTCCTGTTTATTATAGCATACCCTGTTCCCGTTTGTCGAATCAATCTGCCTTTTTTTCTCTTTTTCATTGAATTTTATTTTTTGTCCTTTTACCCACCCAAAATATTTGGTATAATGGTAATTGATTAAGGCTTTTGCGAAGTCTTCTGTTGACAAAAGGAGGTTGTCATGTCTGCTTTTTCCGAAAGGCTCCATGCCTACGTCACCCGCGCCGATATGAAGATTGCTGTACTTTCCAAGCTAAGCGGCGTTGACCGCAGCTTTATTCAAAAAATGCTCAGCGGAGAGCGTATTCCCAGTGATACCGTTGTATTGTCCCGCCTTTCCGACGCTTTGATGCTCACCCCAGCGGAACGACGCAGTTTGCGGGAAGCCTACTCTATTTCTCGAATGGGAGAAGAGGTCTATCATCGACGAAGTATGGTAAAACGTCTGTTAGAAGATGCCGACAGTTATTATTTTCATACACCTGTCTTTTCGCCTCCCTCTTTATCTGATTTATCCCCTCTACCGGATGTACTTCCTTTGCAGGGAAAAGGGGCTGTTACCGATGGCCTACGAATGCTGTTAGATCGAGAGCTTTCTGTCTTATCCCCAAAATTATCTATTGTCATGCAGCCAGACTGCCCTATTGCGGTGATCCTGCATAACTGCTGTCGAGCTTTTCCTTCTTTGGAAATACAGCATGTCCTACGTTTTGACAATGAATTGCAGTATCAAAAAGAAAACCAGTATAATATTCGGTGTATCCACGATTTGCTTCCCTTTTTGTTAAGCCCTTGTACCTATTCCGGATGGTTTTACTATGATTTTATTAGCGAGGAGCAAAGTCGAGACTCTGTTTTTCCTTGGTTTATTTTGGGACAAAAGTCTGTATTGTCTCTTTCCTATGACTGCAAAAAAGGAATTCTTTATTCTCAACCCCACACAGTTTCTCTTTTCCAACAGATCTTTAGTGAAATTCAAACAGATTGCCTTCCTCTTTTCGAGTTGATGAATACGGAGGCTTCCCAATTTTGGGACCACCGACGCTGGCCCACCACTCATCATCCCATGACCTACTCTTTACAATATGAACCTTGTTGGGCATTCTTCTACTCTATGGATATTGTGGAAAGCCGACTACGGGACGATCTTCCCAATCGGGCAGAAATTCTATCTTTTTTTACACAGCGTAGAGAACAGATTTCTCTGCTAGAGGGAACCATGCGCTGTACCGCTTTTTTCACCATGGATGGTTTGGATTCTTTTTTGAAAAGCGGTCGTCTCAGTGAGCTACCTGACAAGATCTACTCCCCGCTCACACTGGAGCAACGGGCCGAACTATTCCGCCGGATGATTGCCTGTATTCACCAACAGCGTTTTATTCCTTATCTGGTACGGCCACAAAAATTCCGTATTCCAAAAGGGGTGTCCTTTTTTGTGGCGGATGACCAGCATCTTTCCTGCTGCTGCCTTCATCCTTCCAAAGGACCGATTGCTGTTACCCTGCGGGAAAAAAGCGTGGTATATTCCATTTGCGATTTTTTAGAGTATCTTCCAGAAACTGATCTGATCTATTCTCGAAAAGAATCGGAAGATTTGCTTCGTTCCCGATTGGCGGAATTTATTAGCACTATGGAAAGTCATACTAAAAAGGAGGATTAACCATTGGGACCTTACACTTATATGGTGCTGCGTATTGATGGAGAATATGCCATTTTGCAGCGGACTGATATTCAGGAAGATGACACAATTTTAGTAGCCAGAGCTCTTTTACCAGAAGATACTGGCGAAGGCGACAAACTACTTTGGGAAAACCTTACTTATACCCTATTGCCGTAAAAAACAAAAAGGTGCTGTGATTTTCACGGCACCTTTTTTGTTTTTACGGGCGTATTCGCAGACGATATCCAGGTTGTAATTTTTTTATTCGGGAAAGGCCATTGAGCCAGAGCAGCATTTGGCGGCTGATTCCGGCGCGTCGGGCTGCTTGTTCTAAAGTCTCTCCTTCTTGCAAGATAATCCACTTGCCCGGTTCATGGGTTGCCACCGGCGCACGATGCACTGGCTCTTGTACAGGAATGCGTAGCAGCATTCCCTCCCGCAAAAACGGTTCTTTTTCTAAGTGATTATATCGTAGTATTTTTTGAGGGTCTGCATTGTAACGCTGGGCAATCTGCCAAAGGCTTTCACCGGCCTTCACCCTATAATAAACACTAATCATACTTCCACCTCCACCTGCTCCACTATATGCCGGAAGGTGGATTTTGGTTGATGTTTTTATCTGAGCTTTCCTTATAAAATCATATCCAGCAGTACCAGCATGGTAACTCCTGGGATTCCTGCCGCACCCGATACACCGATACTCAAAGCACTGATGGGAAGGGTAACTCCGGTAAAAATTCCGCTGATATTCACCGCTAGTAATGATACCCATCCCAACAAGATACTGCTTAGGGCGCTGCGTACTGGTTTTTTATTTCCAGCACATAATTGCAGCACCACCAACAGTATCAGTACTCCTACGCCTACCCCAATAACCTCCAAATCCATTTTACCCTCTCCTTCTTCCGCTTCTCAGGCTATATAACAGCCCGCACCTGCTCCTGCCTGGCTTTTCGCAGTAAATAACGGTATCTGGCTTCAAGTGCCTTCCCCTGATATACACAGGCTTCGATCAAATCTTCATCCAGCTCTACCGCGAACCAACCCTCATTGCAGGAGATCTGTTCTCGAATGTCCTGAATTTCCTCCAGCAATCTGCTGGAAGGTTTTTCTTCTCTTATAGTCTCGATTTTCTGCATCACCTGTTCCAATCTCATAGCCAGCTCCATTCCTCTCTCCGCCTTTCTGTAATGGATATGCTGTTAGGTTGGACAAATATTCCAGATTTATGCAGTTTCCCCGAAAGTCAAAACCTCCGGCTAAGCCGGAGGCTTGATTAGCCCTAGAAGGGCATTTTACAGACAATACCCCTAAAGGGGGCCTGAAAAGGTCTGCCACCTGCATTATTTTCTCAGGCCACCCCTTAAGG
>CALWVH010000014.1 GCA_944384915.1 uncultured Clostridia bacterium
TGCGGGCGGATGGGTCTGCACGGCGGGGCGCCGTGAACCATGTCAGGCGGGGAACCGAGCAGCATTAAGCGGAGTTGCCCTGTGCGATGCAGGCAGCCCGTCCGTCCGTATATCCAGCGGTATGATATCGTCGGTAACACGGCGGCTGTCTTGCTTTTCTTATATGTATCCAGTTTAAAATGGGAGGAGGTCCCCTATGTATCAGGTGCTGTATCGAAAATGGCGGCCCCAGGTGTTTGCAGATGTGGCAGGTCAGCCACAAGTAACCACTACCCTGCGCAATGAGCTGATGGCGGGGCGGATTGCTCATGCCTATCTGTTTACCGGCTCTCGGGGGACCGGAAAAACTACCTGCGCCAAAATTTTGGCAAAAGCGGTAAACTGCCTGCATCCTGTGGACGGCGACCCCTGTGGCGAATGTGAGATCTGCCGGGGTATCGACAGCGGCGCGGTAATGGATATCGTAGAGATCGACGCCGCCAGTAACAACGGCGTGGAGAATATCCGGGAACTGCGGGAGGAAGCGGCTTTTACTCCCACTTCTGCCAAGTACCGTGTGTATATCATCGACGAGGTACATATGCTCACCGTGGGTGCTTTTAACGCCCTCTTGAAAACATTGGAGGAGCCCCCCGCCCATGTGCTGTTTATATTGGCCACCACAGAAGTCCATAAGCTCCCGGCCACCATCCTCTCCCGGTGCCAGCGGTTTGATTTTCACCGTATTGCGCCGGAGGATATCGCCGCTAGGCTGCATTATGTGGCGGAGCACGAAAACGCTTCTTTGGATGAACAGGCTGGACTGCTCATTGCCCGTCTGGCAGATGGAGCCCTTCGAGATGCGCTCTCTCTGTTGGATCAATGTTTGGGGCATAGTCGGGAGGTCACGGTACAGGTAGTCAATGAGACCGCCGGTCTTGCCGGTAGGGACCACTTGTTTGATATTACAGAAGCCATTATGAACCGGGATTCTGCCAAAGCGCTGGACGTAGTGGACAGGCTCTATCGGGATTCCAAAGATATGGCCCGGCTCTGTGAAGAGCTGATCGGTCATTTCCGGGGCATGATGCTCATCAAGACCATGAAGGACGCCACCGCCCTGCTGGCCATGACGCCGGAAGAGCAGGCACATCTTTCCAAACAGGCGTTGGCGGCGCCGTTGCCCCTGATTCTTCACGGACTTACGGTGTTTCAGGAAAGCCTTGACCGGATGGGACGGGGCGGCAATCGCCGGGTAGAGATGGAAATGACCCTCATCCGTTTGTGTGCGCCAGAGTTGGAAGACAGTACCGCGGCACTGGTGCGAAGAATCGAGGCGCTGGAACGGCAGATACGTACCGGCGTACCAGCTCCCCAGCCTAAGGAAAGCCCCAGCCAGCCGATTTCAGCACCTCAGCCGGTTTCAGCTTCCCAGCCGGTGTTGGCAGAGGAACCCGCTCCGGTTGTGAAAAATAGCGCGCCTCAGCAGGAATCCCCATCCCCGGCGGTGCAGGAACCCCAAAAATCCCCGGCTAAGACGGCAATGTCTATGGAGGAAATCCAGGCCAACGCCAAACGGCTGGATGAATGGCCGGAGATTCTTCAGATTCTGCGAAATTATTCCCAATCCATAGCAGCAGCATTCCATGGCTCCAGCGCGTATGTCAGCGGGAGCTATGTGCTGATAGATGCTCCTCAGGAACTGGCCTTTGAGCTTCTGCGGAAATCGTCCCAGCGTGATAAAATGCGGGACGCTATCCGTCAGGTGACCGGACAGGTCTACAAATTGGGGCCTTATAAGCCAAATGAGGAGAAAAAATCAGAAAGCCAGGACCCGCTTGCTGTTTTGACCCAGGAGGCAAAACAGGCGGGGATTGAAGTCATTGAAAAAGAATAGGAGGCATTTCTATGAAAGCAAGATTACCCCAGGGATACGGCAGCGGCGGAGTGAATAATCTCCAGCAGTTGGCCCGTCAGGCACAAAAGTTACAGGAAGATATGGACGCCCTCAGCAAGGAGCTGGAGGAGAAGGAATACACCGCTACTTCCGGCGGTGGTGCAGTAACCGTTACAGTTACCGGCAAAATGGAGCTGAAGACCATCGACATGAAGCCCGAAGTGGTGGACCCGGAAGATGTGGAGATGCTCTCCGATATGATTATTGCCGCTGCTAACGAGGCTCTGCGTGCGGCTTCCACCGAGAAGAGCGAGAAAATGGAGAAGCTGTCCGGCGGCCTGAACGTACCGGGGCTGTTCTAATCCTATGGCGTCTTATCATGTGGCTCCGCTGGAAACGCTGGTGGAGCAATTCGAAAAGCTGCCCGGAATCGGTCACAAGACCGCTCAACGGCTTGCTTATCATATTTTGGGAGTTTCCAAGGAAGAGGCGGAAGCCTTTGCCGCCGCAATTGTGAATGCTCACGAGAAGATTCATTACTGCAAAGTGTGCTGTAATCTTACAGACGAAGAGTTATGCCCGGTGTGCCGCAATGAGAACCGGGATAAATCCATCATTTGTGTGGTGGAAGATCCCCGGGACGTCTTTGCGTTAGAGCGCACCAACGAGTTTAATTCTACCTATCACGTCCTGCATGGGGTGATCTCTCCCCTTAGCGGCGTAGGCCCCGACCAGCTCCATATCAAAGAGCTTTTGGCCCGGGTCAGCGACCCGCAGGTAAAGGAGGTCATCATGGCCACCAATCCCACGGTGGAGGGGGAGGCTACCGCCATGTATATTTCCCGTCTGCTAAAACCCATGGGCATCCGGGTTACCCGGTTAGCGTATGGAATCCCAGTAGGCGGCGATTTGGAATATGCCGATGAGGTCACGCTTTCCCGGGCTATTGAAGGCCGCCGAGAGCTGTGACCCAATAGTAGGGTAAAAAGTTGTGTGAAAAACACCCCATTTGTTAGACAGTGTGTTATACTGGATAACAAGTGGGGTGCTTTATTATTTTAGTATTCTCTGTTAAGGATAGGAAAACGTATAGTAAGGAGAGAACCTATGATTCGTGATATTTGTAAGGACGAAACATTTCTGGCTCAAAAGGCAGAGCCTGCTGTGCCGGAAGACCTCCCTGTGTCAGCGGATCTTTTGGAAACACTGGAGACGCACAAAGAGGGCTGTGTAGGAATGGCGGCGAACATGATCGGCGTCAATAAGCGCATTATCGCTTTTGATAACGAGGGAACTTATATGGTGATGTTTAACCCGGAGATCATCAAAAAGTCGGAGCCGTATCCTGCGGAAGAGGGATGCTTGTCTTTGACCGGTACCCGAAAGACCAAACGGTGGAAGTCCATTAAAGTGCGGTATCAGAACGAAAAATTTCAGGAGCGGTTTAAGACTTTTACGGGCTGGACGGCACAGATTATTCAGCATGAAATCGACCATTGCGAGGGGATCATTATTTAAAATGGGGGAAAGAGGTATGTTTAAAAACCGTGTTGCGGTGATTACCGGCGGAGCCAAAGGGATCGGTAAAACCATAGCAGAGGAATTTCGAAAAGCCGGCGCCCATGTATGTATCATAGACCGGCTGCCTAACGATTATTTTGTAGGCGATTTGGGGGAAGAGGCGGTCTTGGATGCCTTTGTCCAGAAGGTGATCCACGACTATGGGCGTGTGGATTTCCTTGTCAACAATGCTTTGCCTTTGATGAAGGGGTTGAATGACTGTACCTACGAGGAGTTTAATTACGCTCTGCGGGTAGGGGTGACGGCTCCCTTTTATCTCACCAAGCGGTTTGCACCTTATTTTGCACCAGAGGCCGCAATCGTGAATATTTCTTCTTCCCGGGACCGGATGAGCCAACCGCAGACGGAAAGCTATACAGCCGCCAAAGGGGGTATCTCTGCCCTGACTCATGCTATGGCAGTGAGTCTGGCAGGGAAGGTGCGGGTAAATTCCATTTCTCCCGGATGGATTGATACGGACTTTACAGAGTACGACGGCCCAGACGCTGCCCAGCATCCTGCGGGGCGGGTGGGGAACCCTCTGGATATCGCCAGCATGGTGCTGTATCTCTGTTCGGATAAAGCAGGGTTTATTACCGGTGAAAATATCTGTATTGATGGTGGTATGACCCGGCAGATGATCTACCACAATGACTTTGGCTGGACGTTGCAGGAAGAATAAAACCGGTTTCATAGTGATTTTGAAGTCGAGGTAAAATCAGCATGCACGTTACCTGTGGGTTTCTGCACGCCGGGAAGGGTGCGACCTACTGGTATCTCATTACCTTCTTGCCAACAAAACGAACCGGGAGATCAGAGAGTATCTGTGCCAAGAGGATATGCCAGACCGCCTTTTGGAAGAATTTATGCAGCTATCCAATGCCGTAGAGGATAAAATGGAATGACTCTATAGGAATGATTCTCTGTGTGACAAAAACGGCCCGCCATCAAGGAGATGGCGGGCTGTTTTGCTGTGCGTAGGGTTTTTATAAAAACAAGCCGTTATAAATGGCGTCAAACAAGGTGCCGGTTGCATCGGAGGTGTGTTCCCAGTACATCATGCCTCCCAACTTGTTTTCTTTGACATACTGTGCCTTGTACGTAAGAGACATAGGGTCATCATAGGAGATAAAGGAATAGCCATCAAACAGGAAGGGTGCTTTTGCAGTCTCGTCGAAGTATTTGACAAATCGGGGGCTCTTTTCATAAATAAGGGCAATTTCGGTGTAACGGGGGCCAAAATCGCCAATGGTTTCTGCTTCTTGATGTAAACCATGATTTTCGCAGGATTTCACGCCATCCCACCGTCTGGAATAAAAAGCCGCGCCAATGACGATTTTTTCTGCGGGAACGCCGGCCTGAAGCAATAAAGAGACCCCTTCGTGGGTACTGAACTTAATGGGGGCGTCCTTGGGTTCATACAAGTTGGTGTGATGGCCTGTGGGTTGATTCCAGCCCCGCAGATCATATGTCATCAGATTGATAAAGTCGAGAATCGGATGGATTTTATCCATTTCCACATCATCCAAAAACCATTGTCCGGCTGCTGCGGCAATGGTTAGGAAGCATTTTCTTCCGCGTTTTTCCCCATAGGCATCCAATGCCTTGCGGTAGGCAGTCAAAAGATGGGTGTATTGATACTTTTCCTCTTTGTTGCCATAATAACCAGGGAATTCCCAGTCGCAGTCAATTCCGTCAAAGCCATACTTTTCGATAACTTCCATGGTAGAATCCACAAAGGCATTAAGAGAAACGGGGTCTGCGGTTGCTTCGCCATGCCCGATTTGATTGCCGCCGCCTGTAGAGAGCAGAATATTTAGCTTGGGGTTAAAGGAACGAAGCTGGGGAAGAAAACGAAAATATTTTTCGATTTCCTCCACGTTGATTTTTTTGTCTTTGACAATGCCAAAGGCTACATTTAAATGGGTGAGCCGTTTTGCTTGGCTTTCTGTGATATGAGGGAGTCCAGATGCAACAACATATCCAGCAAAAATAGGATTGCTCATGGTAAAACCTGCCTTCCGCTAATGTAGTAGTAAGAGTACTTTTTAGGACTGTACAATACGTTTTAAAATTCAGTATAAAACGTAATTCTTGTACCATGTAGTATATCATACTTGGCGTGCAAAAACACCAATCAACTACTGTCAGATGCTTTGCCGAGATTGTAATCTAAAAAGGGCTCTCAGTAAAAAATGGTATACTGGTGAACATTTTAGTTAAAAAGTGCAGTTATGGGGTGAGGAATATGAATAATGGACAAGCGTTGATAAGCGCAGCGATGCTAGAAGCAATCTGGGTTAGCCGTAAAAAAGATATGATTGACTTAATTACGCCTTTTGTCCTCTATGCTGTTGCAAAGCAAACATCGCCTGGTGAGCAAATCAACACAAAGGCAGTACAAAAGGCTGTACAAGAAAATAATGGTACCCGGATCTCCCGGAGTCAATAATCAAAGCCGCATTGTCGCGTAATCCATGGTCAGCAATAACAAAGAAGGATAAAAAATTTATCCTTTCAAGATCCATTGATGATGAAATAAGTCGAATAGAACAGCGGAAGAGAGAATGTACTGAACACATTTCACATATAGCAGATCGACTTTCTCGATATTTGACAGACCACTGCAAAAAGGGAATACCTGTTTCGCAAGAAAGTGCTATCAATAAGTTGCATTCATTCTTTGCTAGATATGGATTGCAGGTAGGTACAGAAAATTTGGCTAGTGTTAAAATTAAGCCAGAAGAATATGAGTCTGATTATTATATAGCCAGATTTATATTCAAATGTAAAGATGAGCAGGACCCGCTACTTCGACGAGTTCCATGTGCTGCTCCGTGACCGGCTGACGGCAAGCTACTGTGTGGCGATCTGGGTACACGGCGCCTTAACGCAGAATGTGAAGGACTTCCTTGCCAGCCCGGAGATCGAGAACATCTTTGAAAACTCGGACTTCCTTGTGCTGCTCTCGCAGGCGCAGGGGGACCGCCAGATTTTAGCCAAACAGC
>CALWVH010000015.1 GCA_944384915.1 uncultured Clostridia bacterium
CGCCAATTCTCCTGTTTTCTGCGTAGAGATATGTAGAGCAGCAAAAATGAAAAGGCAGAGAAATGGTGTAAACAAAGGATTTACGAATGATTATGAATGGTTATATAACAAGGGATTATCTAATCCCGACGATGAAAACTTTGGATAAGTAAACACGATATAAAATATCTAGGAGAGTTAGAAACACAGTAACGTTTCTAACTCTTTTTAGTACCTTTAGGCTTCATTGCAGTTTACAGGTGGCTTTCATTGGGTATATAGTCAATGATTTTTGGGAGGGATTAGATGGCAAAAGCAGTTGAACCTATGACAAGCGGTTCTATTTGGAAACGCATGACCTTTTTCGCATTGCCTCTTTTGCTGGGAAATTTATTCCAGCAGATGTATAACACGGTAGACTCCCTTATCGTGGGAAATTTTCTGGGGAGCAGTGCACTGGCAGCGGTCAGTTCATCGGGAAGCCTCATTTTTATGTTGATCGGCTTTTTGAGTGGTATCTCTTCCGGTGCAGGTGTTATTGTAGCCAGATTCTTTGGGGCACAGGATGATGAAAATTTACATCGAACGGTCCACACTACAGTGGCGTTTGGACTAGTGGCCGGTGTTTTGATGACAGTGGCAGGGATGGCCCTTTCTCCTCAGATTTTAACTTGGATGGGTACTCCCGAAAGTGTAATGGATAACTCGGTGGCCTATTTGCAGACCTATTTTTCTGGTTCTCTGGGATTTGTCATGTACAATATCTTCGTTGGAATTTTGCAGGCGGTGGGAGATAGCAGGCACCCACTGTACTATCTGATTGCTTCTTCCGTCATCAATTTGGTGTTGGATATTGTGTTTATCGAGTTCTTCCATACGGGCGTGGAAGGGGCCGCCTTAGCAACGGTGATCTCTCAGGTAGTCAGCGCATTGCTGTGCTTGATCCAGCTTATGAAAACCAAAGAAAACTACCGCTTGCAGCTCAAGAAAATCAGATTTTACCGGGATATTTTGATACAGATTATTCGGCTTGGCCTTCCCTCTGGTGTACAAAATTCCATTATCGCTTTTGCCAATGTGATCGTGCAATCCTATATCAATGCCTTTGGAGAGATGGCCATGGCAGGATATGGCGCATACAGCAAAGTGGAGGGGTTTGGATTCTTGCCCATCAACAGCTTTACCATGGCCATCACCACCTTTGTTGGCCAAAACCTGGGAGCCAGACAGTATGACCGGACGCGAAAGGGCGCGCGTTTTGGCGTTTTGGTTACCATTGTCCTGGCAGAGCTTATAGGCGTTTTGGTGTTTATTTTTGCACCTCAGCTCATCGCGGCCTTTGACTCCACACCGGAAGTGATTCAATTTGGAATTGATAAAGCCCGCACAGCTGCCCTGTTCTATTTTGTGCTGGCGTTTTCCCATTCTATTGCGGCAGTACTGCGAGGAGCCGGTAAAGCAATGGTACCCATGATAATCATGATGGTATTCTGGTGTGTCGTGCGCGTCGCCTTCCTTGCGGTTATGATTCCCCTTACACAGAGCATCCAGGCGGTGTATTGGGCGTATCCGCTTACCTGGACTCTGAGTTCTATCGCGTTCTTCTTCTATTACAAAAAGACCAACTGGGTTGGCAGTCATTAAGTACAGCAGTATGAAAAAAGGCAGACACATGGTGGTTTTCCATGTTGTCTGCCTTTTTTCTATAACTAAGTAGATAGCGATGCAGCAAAGATATCAGCTTTTGGCGGAAAATCGCTTATTGATATAATTGGGAAAATACCGCCTGCACAGCTGCCAGCGTTTCTTCTATGTCCGTCTCCGTATGAGCATAAGAGAGGAACATAGCCTCAAATTGGGCAGGAGCCAGATATACGCCCTTGGCCAGCATCTTTTCAAAATAGGCGGCGTACTTCTTCAAATCGCTCTTGGTTGCACCGGCAAAGGATTCCACAGAGTCCGGGGTGAAGAAGGGAGCCACCAGGCTGCCCACCTGATTGATTCTGACCCCTGCACCGGTTTTTTCTGCTGCCTCACGCATTCCTTTTGCCAGATGGTCGGCTTTTGCAGAAATGTCGATGTAAACTTCCGGATGGGTGTTCAAATAAGAAAGTTGGGCCAGACCCGCTGCCATAGCTACCGGGTTGCCGGAAAGGGTCCCCGCCTGATACACGGGGCCGCAGGGAGCGATCTGTTCCATGAGTTCCCGGCTGCCGCAGTAAGCGCCCACAGGCATACCGCCGCCGATAATTTTGCCAAAAGTCACGATGTCGGCCTTGATGCCGAAGTATTCCTGTGCGCCGCCTTTGGCCAGGCGGAAACCGGTGATGACTTCGTCAAAAATCAGCAGAGCGCCTTCTTGATCGCAAATGGCCCGCAGCCCTTCCAGAAAGCCCGGATTGGGACCTACCACGCCCATATTGGCGGCAACAGGCTCCACGATGACGCAGGCAATCTGGCCGGGATGCTGGGCAAACAGCTCTTTGACGCTTTCCAGATTGTTGTACTGGGCGGTGAGGGTATCCTTGGCAGTATCCACCGGTACACCGGCGGAGCTGGGCTTACCACCTTCTGCCACAGCAGAGGAGCCGGCTTTTACCAGCATAGCGTCGCTGTGGCCGTGGTAACAGCCCTCAAACTTGATGATCTTGTCCCGTCCGGTAGCGCCTCTTGCCAGCCGCAGGGCCGACATGACCGCCTCGGTGCCGGAGTTCACCATGCGCACCATCTCAATATTGGGCACCATCTGAATCATCAGTTCGGCAATCTCCACCTCGCGCTGAGTGGAGGCACCAAAGGAAAGACCGTCTTTTACGGCTTTTTCCACGGCTTCCCGAATGAGAGGGTGATTGTGGCCCAGAATCATGGGTCCCCAGGAGCAGACGTAATCAATGTACCGGTTGCCGTCTACGTCCCAGATATAGGCGCCATCAGCTTTGGCGATAAAGCGGGGGGTAAGCCCTACCGCACGATAAGCACGGACCGGGCTATTCACGCCGCCAGGAAGTACCTTTTTGGCCCGTTCAAACAGGGCAGCAGATGTATCCATTATCCGATATCTCCTTTTTGAATGGCCTGAGCCAGTTCTTTTGCATAGTAGGTAATGAGCATATTGGCGCCCGCCCGGAAGACGGACAGGGCAGATTCGCACATGATCCGGTATTCGTCCACCAGTCCGGCCTGTGCCGCAGCTTTAATCATGGCATATTCACCGGAAACAGAATAGGCTGCCATGGGCACGTCAAAGGCGTCGGAGCATTCCCGAATGATGTCCAGGTAGGAAAGGGCGGGTTTGACCATGATGATGTCGGCGCCTTCTTCCACATCCAGCGCGCATTCCTTCATGGCTTCTTTGCGGTTGTGGGGGTCCATCTGGTAACCCTTGCGGTCACCGAAAGAGGGGGCGGAACCAGCAGCGGAGCGGAAGGGGCCGTAAAAGGCCGAAGCATATTTAGCAGAATAAGCCATAATGGGCACATCCTGGAATCCTTCCCGGTCCAATGTGCTGCGGATAGCCGCCACACGGCCGTCCATCATGTCGGAGGGAGCCACCATATTGGCGCCTGCCTGGGCATGGGAAAGGGCGGTTTTGCAGAGAAGTTCCAAGGTGGCGTCGTTGTCCACCTTATGGCCGCACAGAGCGCCGCAGTGGCCGTGGTCGGTGTATTCACACATACATACGTCAGTGATGATGTAAAAATCGGGATACGCCGCCTTGATCTTCCGGATAGCCTTTTGAATCACGCCTTCCGGGTCCCAGGCAGAAGAGCCCACGGCATCTTTATAGGCAGGGATACCAAACAGAATGCAGCTGCGAACACCGGCGGCAATGCACTCGGCTACGGCTTCCTCTACGGTGTCCAGACCATACTGATACTGTCCGGGCAAAGAATCAATGGGACGTTTGCCGCTGAGGGTTTCGTCCACAAAAATAGGAAAAATCAGGCTGTCGGGGGAAAGCCGGGTTTCCCGGCACATCCGACGGATGGTGTCGCCGTCCCGCAGGCGGCGGGGTCTTTGAATGAGTTCCATGGTTATTCTCCTTCCACGATTCTCTGAATCAGTGCATCCATGGTGGCTTTTTCGGCGGTGATGGTATGCAGGTTATATTTGTGCGCCTCTGCTTCGGTTTGTTTTCCGATGCAGGCGGCGGTGATAGCGGAATAGTCTGTATCCTCTCCTAAAGCGGAGATAAATCCGGTGACGGTAGAGGCGCTGGTAAAGGTGACAATGGTTCCCGGAACCAGCAATTCCAGCACTTCTTCCGTGTTGGGGGCGGTGTACCGGGTTTCATAGCACCGGATGTCGTCATAGGAAATGGTACCCCCATCCAGCGCGTCTGTCAAGGCTTTGGTGCCCCATTGAGCGCGGAGAATCAACACTTTTCCGGCAGGCTTCGCTTCGCACAGCGCCTGCCCCAGATGGGCTCCGTCATAAACTTCCGGAATCAAATCGGCGCGCAGTCCATGCTTGCGAAGCTCCCGGTCGGTGCCGGGGCCGATAGCTGCCAGCTTGATGGCTCCCAGGGCCCGCACATCCCGGCCGGTGCGCTCCAACAGCTCCATGAGGGTGGATACGCCGGCAGGGCTGGTAAAGGCCAGCCACTCATAGCGGCTGATATTGTCCACGGCCTCTTCCATTTCCGGGCAGGGAACCAAGGGGTGAGTCTCGATGCAGGGGAATTCCACCACGTTTGCCCCCAGGGCGCGCAGCCGCTCCGATAAGGTGCCAGCCCGCTCCTTGGGGCGGGTGACGATCACGGTCTTTCCCTTTAACGCCAGATGGTCGAACCAGTCAAACTCGTGGGAGTAGGCACATACCTTACCCACAATGATGATGGCCGGGCTTTTTACCTTTTCGGCTTTGGCAGTTTCCGGCAGGGTGGAGAGGGTAGCCAAAATGGGACGCTGGGAAGGGGTGGTGCCCTTTTCTATCACAGCGGCGGGCATATCCGGCTCCATACCGGCGTCCAGAAGTCCCCGGCAGATCTCCCCAAGGGCACTGACCCCCATGAGGAATACCAGTGTACCCTTGGTCTGTACCAGTGCTTCAAAGTTAATGCTCAACGGCTTTCCGGCACGCTGATGGCCAGTGATGATGTGAAGGGAGGAGCAGCAGTCCCGATGGGTCACCGGGATACCGGCATAAGCAGGCACCGCAATGGCGGAGGTAATGCCGGGAACCTCCTGAAATGGCACGCCGTGCTCGCTGAGGAGTTCCAGTTCTTCGCCGCCGCGGCCAAAGAGGAAGGGGTCGCCGCCCTTTAAGCGCACTACCCGTTTGCCCTCCAATGCTTTTTCCAGCAAAATCTGATTGATCTGCTCCTGGGGTACGGTGTGGTGGGAGGATTCCTTGCCCACATTGATACGCTCGGCATCTTCGGGGATCAGGTCGAAAATCGCCTGCCCTACCAGCCGGTCATATACCACTACTTCGGCAGATTCAATGGCCTTGCGTCCTTTGATGGTCAGCAGCTCTGGGTCTCCGGGGCCTGCTCCAACCAAAATCACCTGTCCCTTTTTCATTGATATTTCCTCCTCATTTCTTCTGCAAGGGCAGTGCCCAAACTTTCTCCCTGCTCCCGTGGACCGGAGATGGTTTCAAAATAGCAGGTTTCATCTTCTGTAACATACATTCCCTTTAACATAAGAGTGTCCCCGTCGATAGTAGCAAACGCCGCCACCGGGGAAGAACATCCGCCGTCTAGGGTGCGGACAAAAGCCCGTTCTGCCAGCAAGCAGTCCCGGCCATCGTCATCGGCAAAGGTTTGCAGGCAGGCAGTGTCCACACCTTCTCGAGCCTGTACCGCCAAAATGGCCTGACCGGCGGCGGGAAGGATTTCTTCTGTAGAGAAATACCGGCTGATCCGGTGTTCCAGCCCCAGCCGGGTAAGGCCTGCGCCGGCAAGCACCAGTGCGGAAAACTCGCCGTCATCCAGCTTGCGGAGCCGGGTCAGCACATTCCCCCGGATGGGGGCAACGGTGGCTTGCGGAAAGAGTTTTTTCAGCTGTAACTGGCGGCGCAGGGAAGAGCAGCCGATAGGCTTTGAAAAGTCGATAGCGTCCTTTCCCTCCGGCAGCACCAGCACATCCCGAGGGTCAGCACGCTTAGAAAAGGCCACCAAGGGCAGGCGGGGGTCGATCTCCATGGGCAGATCTTTGCTGCTGTGGACGGTGATATCCACACGGCCATCCAGCAGAGCGGCGTCCAACTCTTTGACAAACAGTCCCTTGCCACCAATTTTGTCCAGCGTCCTGTCCAGGATTTTGTCCCCGGTGGTTTTCATGGTGACGAGTTCGGTTTCCATTTCC
>CALWVH010000016.1 GCA_944384915.1 uncultured Clostridia bacterium
TTTGAAGGGGACGGCGTGACCATGGGATTCCGGCGGCTGAGTATTATTGATATCAGCTCCACCGGCGACCAGCCTATCTATAACGAGGACGAATCCATGGTCCTTACCTTCAACGGTGAGATCTATAACTATCAGGATCTGCGAAAGGAACTGCTGGAAAAAGGCCATGTTTTCCGCACCCATACGGATTCCGAGGTGCTGCTCCACGGCTTTGAGGAGTGGCAGGAAGGCCTGCTGAACCGTCTGCGTGGTATGTTTGGCTTTGCTATCTGGAACAAGAAAGATCAGAGCCTGTTTATGGCCCGGGACTTCTTCGGCATCAAGCCTCTCCACTACACCATGGTGGGGGACCATTTTGTGTATGGCTCCGAGATCAAGAGCATCCTTCAGTTCCCCGGGTTTGAGAAAAAGTTCAATATGGATACTCTGAACAACTATCTCTCCTTCCAGTATGCCGTGCCGCCTCAGACCTTCTTTGAGGGGGTATATTGCCTCATGCCCGCTCACTATCTGTGGTTTAAGGACGGCAAGATCACCACCACCCGGTACTGGGAACCGAAATTTAACCCCGACGAAAACCTGACCGAAGAAGAGGCCATTGATCGCATTGAAAAGGTATTTGAGAACTCCGTCAACGCTCACAAGATCAGCGACGTGGAGGTGGGGTGCTTCCTCTCCAGCGGCGTGGATTCCAGCTATGTTTCTACCTACTTTGCCGACCAGAAGACCTTTACTGTAGGTTTTGACTTTGGCGAGAAATATAACGAGATCGACTGGGCCAAGGGCCTTTCGGAAAAGATTGGTGTAGACCACCACTATAAAGTCATCCCCTCCGAGGAATTCTGGGGAAACATCAAAAAGGTGCAGTACCACATGGACCAGCCTTTGGCAGACCCCTCTTGTATTGCCCTGTTCTTCGTTTCCAAGCTGGCCAGCGAATATGTGAAGGTGGTGCTTTCCGGCGAGGGAGCCGATGAACTCTTCGGCGGTTATACTATTTATAACGAGCCGGATGTATTCCGTATTTACCGCAAGGTGCTGCCCCAGTGTGTGCGCACCGGCCTGCGGAAGCTGGTGCAGAAGGTACCCTTCCACTTCCGTGGCCAGAGCTTTATCACCCGTGGCGAATATCCCACCAATGAATCCTTTATCGGCAACGCCAAGATGTTCGGCTATGAGGATAAGCAAAAGCTGTTGAAGCATCCCGAATTTGCCACCCGTCCCCAAACCCTCACCAAGCCCTGGTATGATCGAGTAAAAGACTTGGACGACGTGACCCGGATGCAGTATCTGGATATCAATATGTGGATGGTAGGCGATATTCTCCTCAAGGCTGACCGCATGAGTATGGCCAACTCCCTGGAGCTGCGGGTGCCCTTCCTGGATAAGGAAGTCTTTAAGGTGGCCTCTACCATCCCCACCCGGCTGCGGGTCAACCGGAAAAACACCAAGTACGCCATGCGTCAGGCAGCTCTGCGCCATCTGCCCCCGGCTACCGCCCAGAAAAAGAAGCTGGGCTTCCCGGTGCCCACCCGAGTATGGCTGCGGGATAAAAAATATTACGATATCGTAAAAGCTGCTTTTACCAGTGATATTGCTGGGAAGTTCTTCCACACGGAGGAACTGGTGCGGTATCTGGACGACCACTTTAATGGCCGTCAGGACTACAGCCGTCGTATTTGGACACTGTTCATCTTTATCGTCTGGTATGATATTTACTTCGAAGACGGTAAGCACGCCGAAGGCGACTGGCCGGATTTCCGAAAGTAAGAGACCCGGTATCCCCTTCTCAATAATAAAGCATAGCAAAGGCAGGCTCGATCATCGGGCCTGCCTTTTTGTTACTTTTATCTGTCGTACTTACCTTGCATATTCCAAAAACAGTCCGGGCAGTTCTTCCAGCATATCGGTAGGAAGCATCCCCTGTTGGGAAAGCCGATCCGCGCAACGGTCTCCGGCCAATCCATGGAGATACACTGCCGCACTGGCGGCCTCCAACGGCTCCATACCCTGTGCGGCAAAGGAGCCCACCATTCCCGCCAAGATATCCCCACTGCCCCCTCGTGCCATGCCGGGGTTCCCGGTGAGGTTCATCCGTGTACGCCCGTCCGGGTGGGCAACGAGGGTCCCTGCCCCTTTGAGAACGGTGATTACCCCATATTCCCGGGCAAACCGGGAGGCGGATTCCAACCGGTCTGCCTGTACTTCTTGGATGGAGGTGGCCATCAACCGAGCCATTTCTCCTGGATGAGGGGTGATAATTACCGGTTTAGTCTGGGCAGCTTCCCGAAGAATCTCCGGATGCTTGCTTACTGCATTCAGGCCGTCGGCATCCAGCACCACCGGACACCAGGCAGACAACAGCAGCTTTTCCACCAGTTCGGGGGTTCCGGGAACGGTTCCCAGACCACAGCCGATCACACAGGCGGCCGCACCCTGTAACGCATTTTCCAGCTTAACGCTGGTTTCCGGGGTAAGACTTCCGTCCTGCTCTCGATCCAGCAGAGTGAACACCGATTCTAACAGCCGGCTTGCGGCTATGGGATAGATACTCCGGGGCAAGGCCAGATTCACCAATCCCGCACCGCACCGCAGCCCTGCCGAAGCGCACATGATAGCAGCCCCCGCCATACCTTCACTGCCGCACACACACAACAGCTTACCGTAATCCCCCTTGTTGCTCTGGGAATCCCTGGGCCGGAACAGGGACTTAATATGGGCAGGCTCCAAGGTTTCCAATGCCGGCACTGCCTGCTCCACCACTTCCCCAGGGATCCCCGCTGCCGCCGGGACCACCTGGCCGCAGTATTCCCTTCCTGGATAGAGAATGTGACCCGGCTTTGGGACAGTAAAGGTGACGGTATAATCTGCCCGAATGCAGGGACCATGAACCGCTCCCGTATTGCATTCCACCCCACTGGGGATATCCAGAGAAATCACCGGCGCCCGACTTTGATTAGCCAACTCTGCCAAAACGCCAATATACTCTGGCATTGCCCCTCGAAAGCCAAACCCATACAAACCGTCAATAATGATATCTGCATCGCTCACTGCCTGACGTACTGCCCGAGGCTCTCTCCCCCAGTCTGTCGAGATGACTCCCGCCCCCATACGTCCATAGGCCTGCCGAGCCAGATCAGTAGCCGGGAAACCTTCCGCCAATACTACTGACACATAAGCTCCGCATCCCCGCAAAAGCCGAGCTGCCACATAGCCGTCACCGCCGTTGTTTCCCTTACCACAAAGAATTGCTACCCGTTTTCCACGAAGCTCATATTTTCTCTGGATAAACCGGGCCGCTGCTCCACCAGCATATTCCATCAACTGTTCCATAGAGACGCCACGCTCTACGGCTTTATGCTCCATTTCCTGCATTTGTTCTTTTTTGTAGTATCGCAAATCTATCGACTCCTTTCTTTTTCCCGTTTAAAAAAAGAGGCGCATAAACGAAACTCATTTACACGCCATATCCTCTGCCAACACTACCACAGAGGCATATTCTCTTGTATGGGTTACGCTGACAGAAAAACGCTTTCCTTCTGCCAGTGCTGCTGCCGAACCTGTTAGGCACAAAACCGGCCTACCATTTTCCTCTCGGAGGAGCTCCGCCTCACATAGACGAAACCCCCGAACACCGGTACCCAAGGCTTTGCCAAAAGCTTCCTTGGCACAAAAACCAGCGGCGGCGGTTTCTATCCAGCGCCGTCCAGGGCCGTTAGGATATCCCCTCTCCCGTAAAAGTGCCAGTTCTTGGGGACCAAAAACCCGCTGTGCAAACCGGGGGCTTGTCATTGCCTTTTCAATCCGGCTGCATTCCACCATGTCAAGGCCGACCGAATACATCGATCCGCAGCTGACGGGGCAGCCCTGCCTTAATACCGTCCAATACCTTTTCGTCCGGGCTGAACACCAACAGAGTGCGGCCATACTTGGGAGTACGAGCCAGGATATACCAGGCATTTTCTCCGGTCTCCGTCTCAGAAGCGATCAAACACTTATCCAGCTCCCGCTGGGCCATACGGTTCGCATCATACTTGCCCATCTCTTCTGCATTACGCACATCAAAGGAGATCACGCGCTTTCTTCTGCGCTTGTTGATGATCTTATCCACTGTCAGATCCCCGTTGGTAACACTGTACTCAAATTCCAGATTCCGCAGGGAATACACCCAATAGATCCCATAAATGCTGCCTGCGATCACCACCAGGGGAATCAGGGGCAACATAGTAAGAGGCAGCAAAATAAAGATACTGATATAAATCAGCACAAATGCTCCCAGTGAAGCGCCCAGGCAGATCAGCCAGTCTTTTCCGGAAAATCTGCGTTTGACGATTTGTTCGGTAAAAATGTCCATCAAAAGAACCCTCCTGAAATAAAAGCTTTCCAGAACCGCATATTTTTTCCCAAAACGGCCTGCTTCGGGTAATTTTTCAGCGTTCTTTTGTGATTATAACACAGCCTTCCGGGGTTTACAATAAAAGAACTTTGATTTTACATGGTAAAATTGTAAATTTTTATGCTTTTTTCCTTTTCTTATTTTTGGACGGTTAAAAAAATAAGAAAAAAGTCTTTTTTCCCAGAAGGACCTCTTGCCAACTCGAAAAAGCTGTGATAAAATTATACAGAATAACGCGATGAAAAAGGAAAGTAGCTTTTTCCACGGCGAGCAGAGAGGGTGTGTCCCCGGCTGAAAGCACGCCTGCGTACGGGTGAAAGTGAAGTTCCCTTTGGAGCGGCAACCCTGAAAACTGGTGTCTGTAGGGGTTGACGGACGGCGCCGTTACCCGCCGCAGGAGAGTAAGGGCTTCTGTTCTTACAAAAATAAGGGTGGTACCGCGGAGTTTTATGCCTTCGCCCCTTTTACGGGGTGAAGGCTTTTTTATTTCCCTGCCGCCTCCCTGCATAGAACCATATTTATTTTTTGGAAAGGATTGATTCCTGTCATGAAGGAGCAACTGGAAGCTATCCGCGCCCAAGCGGAAGCAGAACTGGAAAATGCCGCCAGCCAGCAGGCGCTGGAGGAGCTGCGCATCAAGTACCTGGGCAAAAAGGGCGCCCTCACCGCTATTTTGAAGCAGATGGGCAAACTCTCCGCCGAAGAACGCCCGGTAATCGGTCAATTAGCCAACCAGGTGCGGGCCGGCATTGAAAACGAATTGTCCAAGCGGGCCACCGAAGTAAAGGCCGCTGAACAGCAGCGCCGTCTGGAGGAAGAAAAGCTGGACGTGACCCTTCCCGGCAAACGCCGTGACATGGGCGCCAAGCATCCCCTGTCCATCGGCCTGGATGAAATCAAGGAAATCTTTATCGGCATGGGCTTTGAGATCGTGGAAGGCCCCGAGGTAGAGACCGACTATTATAACTTTGAGGCTTTGAACATCCCCAAGAACCATCCGGCACGTGACACCCAGGATACCTTCTATATCAATGAAAATATTCTGCTCCGCACGCAGACCTCCCCGGTGCAGGTGCGCACCATGGAGAAGCAGAAGCCCCCGATCCGCGTGATCTCTCCTGGCCGTGTGTATCGCAGCGACGCTGTGGACGCTACCCACTCCCCCTTGTTCCATCAGATCGAGGGACTTGTGGTGGATAAGGGTATTACCTTTGCCGATTTGAAGGGCACCCTGGAGACCTTCGTTAAGCGCCTGTACGGTGAGGACAGCGTCGTCCGTTTCCGTCCCCACCATTTCCCCTTTACTGAGCCTTCCGCAGAAGTGGATGTACAGTGCTTTAACTGCCACGGTGAAGGCTGCCGCCTGTGCAAGGGCGAGGGCTGGATCGAGATTTTGGGCTGCGGCATGGTGCATCCCAAGGTGCTGAGCAACTGCGGCATTGATCCGGAAGTATACAGCGGCTTTGCTTTGGGCATGGGTCTGGAGCGTGTGGTCATGCGTCGGTACAACATCGACGATCTGCGGCTGTTCTATGAGAATGACGTCCGCTTCCTAAAGCAGTTCCAAGGTTAACTCCTTTCGGATTCTCACGCATACAGTTTTTGATAACTTCCTTTAAATACATTCCAAAAAAGGCTTGGTGAATGATAAATGAATCTTTCTATGAAATGGCTGAAAGAATTTGTCACCCTGGACGACATGCCCATGCGCTCCTTCACGGAAGCCATGACCATGAGCGGTTCCAAGGTGGAAGGCTATGAAGTTGAAGGCAGCGAGATCAGCAATGTGGTGGTTGCCCGAGTGGAATCCATGGAGCGTCACCCCGATTCTGACCACCTGTGGATCTGCCAGGTAAATACTGGCGCCGATGAAAATATCCAGATCGTGACCGGCGCCCAGAATCTGAAACCCGGCGATGTGGTGCCCGCCGCTCTGCATTGCTCCACCCTGCCCGGCGGCGTAAAAATTAAAAAAGGTAAACTCCGCGGCGTAGAGAGCAATGGTATGCTGTGCTCTCTGGGAGAGCTGGGTCTCACCACTCATGATTTCCCCTCTGCGGTAGAAGACGGCATTTTCGTCCTGACCGAAGAGGACGGCTGCGATCTGACTCTGGGCAAGCCCATCTGTGAAGCCATCGGCCTCAACGACACCAGCGTGGAGTTTGAGATCACCTCCAACCGTCCCGACTGCTTCTCTGTCATCGGTTTGGCAAGAGAGGCCGCCGCTACCTTTAAAAAGCCTCTGAAGCTCCACACCCCCGAAGTAAAAGCCGGTCACGGTTCCTGCGAGGGCATGCTGGATGTAAAAATCGAGGCTCCCGAGCTGTGCCCCATTTACAGTGCCCGTATTGTCAAAAACGTCCGGGTAAAGCCCTCTCCCCGTTGGATGCGGGAACGCCTCCGCGCTTTGGGAGTACGTCCCATCAACAATATCGTGGATATCACCAACTATGTGATGCTGGAATACGGCCAGCCTATGCACGCTTTTGACCTGCGCTTCATCGAAGAGGGCAAAATTCGTGTGCGTCTGGCCAAAGAGGGTGAGACCATCACCACTCTGGACGGCGTAGACCGTAAGCTCACCAATAAGCAGCTGGTCATTGCCGACGCCAAGAAGCCTGTCGCCATTGCTGGCGTGATGGGCGGCGAGTACAGCGGCATTATGGATGACACTACTACCATTGTATTTGAGTCCGCTTGCTTCGATGGCGCATCTGTCCGTGTAACCGCAAGAGATCAGGGAATGCGCACTGACGCTTCCTCCCGCTACGAAAAGGGCCTGGACCCCAACAGCTGCCTGCCTGCCCTGGACCGTGCCTGCGAGCTGGTGGAAATGCTGGATGCCGGTGACGTGCTGGATGGCACTCTGATGGACGATCATTCCAGCCGTGAACGCCGCCGTATTCCGTTGGAGCATGACTGGATCAACCGTTTCTTGGACGTGAACCTTTCTGCCGACGAGATGAAAGCCATCCTGGCTCCTCTGGACTGCCAGTTTGACGGTGACGATGTGTTGGTTCCCACCTTCCGCCCCGACTTGGAGCATAAGGCTGATATTGCCGAAGAAATTGCTCGGTTCTATGGTTATAATAATATTCCCGGAACTGCTATCAGCGGCGGTGCACAGGGCAAATATTCCCCCGTACAGAAGTTCATGGCGAAAATCGGCAATACGATGCTGGCACAGGGCATGAGCGAGATTATGACTTACTCCTTTATCAGCCCCCGCTGCTATGATAAGATCAATCTGCCTGCCGACAGTGAACTGCGCAACTCTATTGTGATCTCCAACCCTCTGGGTGAAGATACCAGCATTATGCGCACCATTGCTCTGCCCTCCATGATGGAGATTCTGGCAAAGAACTACAACAACCGCAATGCCTCTGCCGCCCTGTACGAGCTGGCTAAGGAATATATTCCCACTACTCCCGACGAGCTGCCGGTGGAGAAAAACACCCTTATCGGTGGACTGTATGGCGACGGCGCTGACTTCTTCCAGATGAAGGGCATTGTCGAGGAACTGCTGGATGCCGTTTCTGTATACGATTACGATGTGGAAGCCTGCCGCGATAACCCCAGCTATCATCCGGGTCGCTGCGCCAACCTGGTAAAGGATGGCCGTGTGTTCGGTGTGATGGGCGAAATTCATCCGGTAGTTGCTGAAAATTACGGTATGGATTGCCGCGTGTACTGCTTCTCTCTGGATGCCGACGCTCTCTTTGAGATGGCACAACCCGAAAAGACCTATAAGCCCCTGCCTAAGTTCCCTGCTGTTACCCGTGACCTGGCTTTGGTATGCGACGAATCCATTCCGGTGGGTACGCTGGAAAAGGCTATTGTCCGCGGCGGCGGCGCTTTGCTGGAAAACATCCAGCTGTTCGACGTATACCAGGGGGCTCAGATTGAAGCTGGCAAAAAGAGCGTGGCCTTTAGCATTACCCTGCGTTCTGCCGACAGCACTCTTAAGGATGAACAGACTGCCGCTGTGATGAAGAAAGTCATGAAAGAACTGGAAAAGGCAGGAGCTGTCCTCCGTTCCTAAAAGAGCAATAGAAAAACTGCTGAGATTTTACAGTTTTTTTACTCGTAGCGCGGAAATTGGTTACAATTTTGAGATAAAATCCCTTGTAATTTGTACTGCTTTAGTGTATGATTAACAGTATCGGAGGTGTTTTCATGCTTGACAAGACCATGACGTTTTCGCTGGAACGGGACCGGGAAGGCGATATTCGCCGGATACTGACAACGGTCTATGATGCACTAAAAGAAAAAGGGTATAATCCTATCAATCAGATCGTTGGTTATATTCTCTCGGAGGATCCAACTTATATTACCACTCATAACAATGCCCGTAGCCTTATTCGCCGCATCGATCGGGATGAATTGCTCGAGGTACTAGTTAAATCTTATCTTGGAGAATAACAGTTCCTTATTACAGCAAAACCTGCCGTGTCTTTGTAAAAAAGCCGGCAGGTTTTTTGTTTCTTTTCTTTGAATTTTATGGGTCTTTTCCCCCGGCGTTTGCATAATAGGAAAATTTATGCTATAATTAAATGAGTATACGTGTGTATTGGCATAAAAGCATTTTCGGCATGATTATTTTTTAAGGAGGATATAGCTATGAGCGAAAAAAAGACCGCTAAATTCCCCACCTATAAGGGAAAGCCCTTTGTGCGCTGTGGGGATACCATTTACTATGGGAGCATGAAGGATAAATATGTGATCAAGATGGACATCAAGAGCAAAAAGAAGGTGCAGGATATGGAGGTTGCCGATAAGGTAACGGTACAGCTTATGTACACCGATCCTACCATCCGTAACCGTAAACAGATCGTGAAATCCAGCGAAAAAAATGGATTGTATCTGGCTCTGGATATAGCGGATGCCTGGTTGTCTCGAGCACTGGCAGAGGACGCATAATACGAATTGATTTGCATATTTTGAGGCTTGGCGGCAGACATAGCCGCCAAGCCTTTTTTTGGGATTCCTTGACATCTGCCGGATCTGTAGTATAATAAAAGCAAGAAGATCCGGAAATTACCCCCATTTTGAAAGGAGAGTATCCATTATGTTGAACCTGATTCCCCAGCCCCTGCGGGCGGAGTCTACTAAAGGCCTTGTCTGGTTCTCCAAGAAAACCACCTTCTCCGGTGCTTTTTCAGGCATCTATCCGGTGCTGCGTCCTATGCTTCCCCTTTGCGAGGAGGCCCAGGAAAACACCCTGCTGTTTCAAAAGGACTCTTCTCTTCCCGAAGAGGGCTACCGTCTCCACTGCGAAAACGGCGACCTGTTTGTGGAGGCCTCGGACCAACGAGGTGCTTTTTACGCTGTTATGACCCTTTTGCAGTTGTGCGGAGAAGGGGCCACCTTTGAAAGCGTCTCTATCGAAGACGCTCCCCGCTACCATCATCGGGGCTTCATGCTGGATTGTGCCCGTCATTTCTGGAGCGTTAAAAAAATCAAGCAGATTCTGGACATAATGGCCCGGCTGAAAATGAACGTATTCCACTGGCACCTTACGGAGGACCAGGGCTGGCGTATTGAGATCAAAAAATATCCCCTACTTACGGAAAAAGGCGCTATCCGTAAAAGTACCGCTCTCTCCCTTACGGGTTATGAAGAGCATAAGGAACCCCGGGATTACACCGAATATGGCCGCGGCCTGTTCTACACCCAGGAAGAGGTACGGGATGTAGTGGCCTATGCCAAGGCCCGTCAGATCGATATTCTGCCGGAAATCGATATGCCTGGTCATTTTGTAGCTGCCATCGCCTGTTATCCTCACCTTTCCTGTACCGGAGAGCCTACCGAGGTTTCCGACCGCTGGGGTGTGTTGGATAACATTGGTTGCTGTGGCAAAGAGGATATCTACAATTTTGTAAAAGATATCATTGACGAGCTGTGTGAACTGTTCCCCTATCCCTATTTTCACATTGGCGGCGACGAAGTGCCTAAGACCCGCTGGAAGCAGTGCCCTGCTTGTCAGGCTAAGATTAAAGAACTGGGTCTGAAAGATGAAAATGCTTTGCAGGGACATTTCAACAATGTGATTACTGCCTATCTGCGGGAAAAAGGCCGCAGCACTGTGGGCTGGAACGAAATTCTGGAAGCCAGCGACACCCTAGATCCCACTATCATTCCTCAATGGTGGACCCCTATGGAAGGCTCTCACCGGGAACTGGACTGGCTGGCTGCCGGAAACCATCTGATTATTTCCCTGATCGATTACGTATATATGGCCCCTGCCTATGCCATCCGGCCTCTGGCCAAGACTTACAGCTTTGGCCCGGACAAACTGGGAATTACAGATGATACCAATGTGCTGGGAGTAGAAGCCCCTCAATGGACCGAATATATCCGGGATGAGGAAAAGCTGGACATCAACACTTTCCCCCGCCTTTCTGCCATTGCAGAGGTAGCCTGGACTCAGCCGGAAAACAAAGACTATGATTCCTTTGAACAGCGTCTGGAGAATCTCCGGGGCTATTATGCCAAGTTAGGGGTCAAGCTGCCTCCCGCCTGGCTGTATCGCGGCGACAGTATTGCTCCGGTGGACGAAAAAGATCGGATAGAAAAAGGCTGGGCAGTCTGGAAAAACGACCCCTATTTTGAGATCAAAATGCTTCATGAAAAAGAGGGTTAATCCCTCTTTTAATAGCAAAAATCCCTCCCATAAACTGGGAGGGATTTTTTGTTGGGATTTCGTTTATTTACCGGCTTTGGGTGTGCCGTCTGTAACCATTTCTTTCAGGGATGCTGCCAAGCCCGCCATGCTCTGAATCTCCGAGGGGATAATCAACTTGGTGGCCTTGCCGTCAGCAGCCTTCTCAAAGGCTTCCAGGCTCTTCAGAGCGATAACGCCCTTAGAAGGATCGGCTTCATTCAGCATCCGGATACCGTCGGCAATAGCCTTCTGTACGGCAACGATAGCTTCTGCCTCACCTTGTGCCTCACGGATCTTGCTCTCCTTAATAGCTTCTGCATTCAGAATTGCAGATTCCTTATTACCTTCTGCAATGAGGATGGCGCTGCGCTTTTCGCCTTCTGCGTCCAGAATACGGGCACGACGTTCACGTTCTGCCTTCATCTGCTTCTCCATTGCTTCCTGAATCTCTCTGGGCGGGATAATGTTTTTCAGTTCTACACGGTTCACCTTGATGCCCCAAGGATCAGTTGCTTCGTCCAGGATAATCCGGATCTTGCTATTGATAACATCACGAGAGGTAAGTGTGTGGTCCAGTTCCATTTCACCAATGATATTACGCAGGGTAGTAGCGCTCAGGTTCTCAATAGCGGAGATGGGGCGCTCCACACCATAGGTATACATCTTTGGGTCGGTGATCTCAAAATACACCACGGTATCGATCTGCATGGTGACATTATCTTTGGTAATCACAGGCTGGGGCGGGAAGTCGATAACCTGTTCCTTCAAAGACACCTTTTTGGATATCTTATCGATAAAGGGTACTTTAAAGTGAAGGCCGGTACCCCAAGTACATTTGTAGGCACCAAAACGCTCGATAACATAGGCATATGCCTGCGGAACAATTTTGATATTGGCGATGATCACCAGAATCACGATGACCAACAGGGCAACTAATACAAACAACCCCACATTAACATTCATATCCGGCATACTATTTCCTCCTTATTATAAAAAATCTCCAATTTCAACTGCACCCTTTACAGGGGCTTA
This sequence comes from uncultured Clostridia bacterium, assembly GCA_944384915.1. Taxonomy (GTDB): domain Bacteria; phylum Bacillota; class Clostridia; order Oscillospirales; family Acutalibacteraceae; genus Heritagella_A. The sequence goes on from CALWVH010000016.1 coordinate 12,093, forward strand.
ACGATGAGTTTCACGCCTTCAATGCGCAGTACCGAAACCTTTCGGTCCAGAGGGATTACCTCCCCAGTGTCAGAACGGGCCGACCAGATGCTTCCTTGGATCTTTACCTGTCCGGCAGCGTCCAGATTGCGGATTTCCTGTACCACGACTCCCGTCTGTCCCACCAGGCGCCCGGAATTGGTATCCACTTTCCGGAATTTCATCACTCGATTCACCAGAGGACGGGTGGCGATGAGACAGATCAGGGTAACCACTGCGCCAATGAGCACCTGAATCCACTCCCCTGCCCCGCAGAAGCAGGCAATCAAGCCGGCCAAACCGCCGGGAGCAAACCAGATGGAAATTAACTGGGCGGTCATGCCTTCTATCACCAGCGCCAGGAAAATCACCGCAAGCCAAATGTAAATCATATATTCAGCCATCTCCTCTCACCTCCTGTCAGGCTGTTTGCTTGTGGATTGTTTTCATCATACCATAAAAATCGTAAAAAGAAAAAGGGCAAATTCCAGCAAAAAAAGCCGATTTTGCCTTTTTTTGAAAAATTCGGAAAAAGGGATTCCCCGCTCTCATTCCCCGTCTTCCGGGCGAAATCCTGCGGGGCCTTTTGTTAAAACAATCACATTATTACAATATTGTAATAATTTTCAAAAAATGGCCCTTTTTCTTTTATGCAATGTTTACCATTCTTTTTTCTGATAAATGGATACGGAAAGGAAATAGGAACCTATAAAGGCCAACACCGGAATACTGAATCCCAGTATCAACAGCAGTGTTTGATTGGCAGAAAACCAGCTAATCGCGGCTTCCAGCGGCAGACCGGCCATTTGTCCTGCCCATACAATGGCCACTGCGACAATAGCTACGCCAAAAAACAGGAACCGTCCGGAATTACTGCCAAACCGATACAGCAGTGGGAATTCTACTGCCGCTAGGAACAATGCCGCTCCTGCCAATCCGGCTGCAATACCAAGAGGCTCCACAAAGTTGCCGGTGGTCATAATCTCCCGGATACAGAAAGCCATAAAGATCACCATTCCCAATACGGTTCCCAGGATAGACATCAGATATTTAGACAGTACTGCTTGATACGATGTAACCGGCAGAGCTTTCTCCAGCCGGAGCCAGCGGGCCTGTTCATCCGCAGAGAGGGTGGAAACCTGCATAATGACGATCATAATAAAGAAGTAAGCCCCTACTGCACTACCTATATTTTCATTATTGCCCTGTGAGAAAGAGAGCACTGCAAACACCAGCGCAAATAGCGCAAAGGCACGCAAAGCTTTCGCTAATAACAGCAAATCTTTACGGAGTAAACCCGTCATCCAGAATCCTTCCTTCCTCTTATTTATCTCTGCTGTGGTAAATACGGGTGGAAATTAGCCAGGAAAGCATCGTCAGCATCACCGCTGCCACCATGAGTAAAAAGCTGATAGTGGGGCTGGAAAGCAAGGAAACAAAACCTGCATCTCCCCAATTCCACCAGCGGATTCCCACTACCGCAATACAGGCCGCGGCCCCCAGTAAAAGGAAAACTGCCACGCCTACCCGTTTACCAAAGCGGTACAGTACGGGAATTTGTAGCGAAAGAGCCGCACAACAGGCTGCAAGTAAAAATGTAGCGGTTGGAAAAGCGAGCCACAAGCTCTTTCCCACGTTTACCTTCTCCAATATAGAGCAAAGTAGAAATACTATCCCTCCTGCCAGCAGAAAAAGCAGGGCTGCTACATATTTTTCCAATACAATTTGATAGGCGGCAACTGGCAGGGAACGCTCCATCTTTTTCCAGTTCTTCTGTTCATTATCAATGGTTATCAGATCGGCCTGGATCATAAGCATACTGACAAACAGGTACGCTCCCAAGACCAAATCCACTCTTTCCCGGCGAATGGCCAGCAGCGCCGCAATCAAAAGGTACAAAAGGGAAGTCCTATATCTTTTGGCTATTAAAAGGATATCTTTCCGAAGCAGTCCCGTCATCTCTCCTTCCCCCTTTGAGAGGTACCCTTGGAATAGAGGAGCATAATATCCTCCAGCCCTGCCTGATCGATAACACAGCCTGGATATTTTCGGCGCGCTGTCTGACGGTTCTCGGTAAGGGCCTGCACCTCAAAAGCGTTTTCCCGCCATGCGGCAAAGTCAGATTTATCCATCCTGGCAAATTCATTTTTACCACACTTGACTATGCCATATTCGTACAGCAATTCATCCTTAGACCGAACAAATTGTAAGCTCCCCTTATGAAGGTAGGCCACATAGTCGGCGATCTTCTCCAAATCTTCGGTAATATGACTGGAGAACAACACGGAATGCTCTTCGTCAGACACAAATTCCTGTAGCAATTCCAGTACATCATCCCGCACCACTGGGTCCAATCCACTGGTAGCTTCATCCATTAACAAGAGTTTGGGGTTATGGCTAATGGCAACGGAAATGGATAGCTTCATCTTCATGCCACGGGAAAACTCTTTGATCTTCTTTTTCATGGGAATCTGGAGCATCCCACAATATTTTGAAAACGCATCCGAACTCCAGTTACGGTAAACACCCCGAAAGATCGTGTCCAGATTTTTTGGGGTCATAGATTCGTGAAAACAGCACTCGTCAAATACTACGCCAATGTCCTGGCGAATATTCGCCTCGTTGCCGTCCAGAGTTTTTCCAAAGACTGTAACCTTACCCCCATCCCGGCGGAGAGAACCTAAAATCAGCCGCAGGGTGGTAGTTTTTCCTGCTCCATTCTCTCCAATCAGGCCCATAATCACCCCACCTGGCAATTCCAGATTTAGGGGTTGTAGAGTAAAGGTATCAAAGCGGCGGGTTACACCCTCCAGCCTGAGAATCGTATCCATATGGTTTCCTTTCTGCCGGACTTTCCGGCTTAACCTTCGTTATACAGCATCTCCAGCATTTCCCGAAGTTCGTCAAGTGTAAGGCTGCATCGCTGGGCAGCTTCCACTGCCTGCTGCAAAAAACCTTCTACCTGCCGCAGCTGTTCTTCTCGAAGAAATTCAGTGTTTTTCTCCGAAACAAAACAACCCTTTCCAGGCACCGTCTCGATAAATCCATCCCGTTCCAGTTCTTCATACGCACGCTTGGTGGTAATGAGACTGATACGCAATTCTTTGGCCAACATCCGCATAGATGGCAAGGCGTCCCCTGCTTTTAATTCTCCTTGCAGAATCTGGTCCTTGATCTGCCGGGTAATCTGCTCATAGATGGGGCTGGAGCTGCTATTACTGATAATGATATCCATGGAGCACCTCACAGTTAACTGTTATTATCATCTATATACAGTATATACACAATATATACAGTTGTCAATAGGAAACCAAATCTTTTTTAATGAGCAAAACAAAAAACCTGACACAAAAGTGTCAGGTTTTTTACTGGCGGAGAGGATGCGACTCGAACGCACAATGCCTTGCGGCACACCACATTTCCAATGTGGCTCCTTACCATTAGAATACCTCTCCATATCTTCACTTTTCCGATGCCTCATCGGCAACAGTAGTTATTATACCGGATGCCAAGTAAAAAATCAAGAGAAAAATCGAAAAAGTGAAGTTTTCTTTATTTACAATCTATTTTATCAACTTAAACGTAAAAAATAATGAAATCCGCACAATAAACTTTTTAAAAATCTGAGATTACGATCTTTCCTTGACCTCCGCAGCCAAAATCTCATCCTTCCGAGCTAACAGATCATCGCCAAACAGCGCTTCTTCCAGCTTATCCACCCCAACGCGGTCGATAGCAGCACCCAGGCGCTCCTTCTGATAAGCATTCTCCTTAAACCACAGCATGGTCTTTTCCAGAATGGGGAAGATTTCCTCACGGCTTACGAGACGGGACAAGGCAGTTCCCATACGGGTCTTTTTCCCCCAGGTGCCGCCTACAAAAATGCGGTACTTTACTTCGTCATGGCGAGCAACCGCGCCAAAAGGACATTTACCGGAGCTGCATACTCCACAGGCGGTGCACACATTGGGGTCGATCTCCATATGGTCGCCTTTCAGATGGGCAGCTTTGGCGGGACAGGACTTCTCCACCATACAGACCTTACATCCGCGGCACTTCTCCGGATCATAATGAGGCTCTCGATGGCCTTCAATACCAAAGTCATTCAGGCTGGGTTTAATGCAGCTGTTGGGACATCCACCCACAGCAATTTTAAACTTATGAGGCAGCTTTACATCCTGCCAGCCCAGGAAGTATTTTTCATGGATTTCCTGTGCCAAAGCCTGGGTATCGTAGTTGCCATATACACAGGTAGTACCTTTGCAGGCAGTAACCGGACGGATCTTGGCACCTGTACCACCAAACATCAGGCCTTCCTCTGCCACAAATTCTTTAGCGGCCTCAATATTTTCATAGGAGATACCGGGCAATTCCAGTGTCATGCGGCTGGTAAGCGTAACGGTACCGTTTCCGAATTTTTCTGCACATTCAGCAGCTTTTTGCAGTTGGGCTGCCGTAATTTTTCCGTTACCTGTCAGAATACGTCCAGAGAACTCCTCTGTCCCCCGGTTCCACAAAAATCCCATGCCCTTTACTTTCGCTATATCTGCCTGCTTGATCTTTGCCATTGTCCATCAACCTCTTTCCTGAATTTTCCTATTTCCAGAGCTCACTGCTTTATTTTACCATTTGCATTTTTGTTTGTATACTATTAAAATAGAATGAAAGCGATAGGTTATAACCTATCATATGTAAAAAATACAAAGGGATGAACATTATGACTCTTCGTGATCTGGAAGTTTATCTAGCGGTCTATGAGCACAACAGTATGCGCAAAGCCGCAGAATCCCTCTACATCTCCCAACCTTCTGTTAGTGGAGTGATCCGCAATATAGAAGAAGAATACGGAGTTCGGCTATTTGAACGACTAAACCACCGGCTTCATGTCACCCCAGAAGGCGAGGCATTGGCAAACCGGGCACGTCGGCTTCTCTCCCAATTTCAGGAACTGGAACACTCCCTGCAAAATAGTGCAGAGCGAGATTTTCTTCGCATTGGAGCTACTTTAACAGTAGGTACCTGTATCCTCCCCGAGATTCTTCGTCCCATGAAAAAGTTACGGTCTTGGGTATTAGTAGAGAATACCCGGGCTGTGGAAACTCGATTGGTCAAAGGGGAGCTTGATATCGGATTTGTGGAAGGAGAAATCCACCATCCAGACTTGGAGGTTTCCGCTGTTATGGACGACCCTCTCATTGCGGTGTCCAATACACAGGAACCAACGCCCCTTTCTCTGGCAGAACTTTGCCAAAAATATCCCCTGCTAATGCGGGAATCAGGCAGTGGTACTCGCGCCATGCTGGAAGAAGCCCTTCTCCGCCGCGGGGTGACCTGGAACGAAGGGTGGGTATGCAGCAACACCCAAGCTCTTTTGCGTGCAGCCGAAGCCGGACTGGGGGTCACAGTCATCAGCCGACTGCTGGCCCAGGACTCTCTAGCAGCGGGGCGATTATTTGAGATTCCCCTTTCCGATTGCCAACTGGAGCGCTCTTTTCGGTTGGTGTGGCACAAGGATAAATTTCAAGGTCCCTCTTTTCAGAGCTTTTGCGCTCTTTGCCGAGAATATGCACAGAAAAATCCGCCTCAGATATCACACTGAGGCGGATCAATTTTACCATGATTATTTCCAGTGGCAAACCTTGCCCAACTGTTCTTTCAGCATTTTACGGAACTCTGCGGATTCTCCCTGGGTAAACCCATTTTTATCCACCAGATAAGCCCGCTCATCGGTATAATACAGGTAAAAATAGTTTTTATCCTCATAGGCGGAAAGAATCTGGAAATACGGGTACAACATGGGAGACTGGATACCGGAAATACGGAAATCCTCTTCACGGAAGGTATAGTGGGCGTCACGGGTACGTCCTTTTTTATATATTCTGATCTCTGCCTTTGTCATCTTATCCAGAGACATAAAGGGTTGCACGATCATATAGGCGCCCAGTGCTGCCAAAATCAAACGCACAATCCAGCTATCATCATAGAAAATAGCCATAATCACGCTCACTACGCCCAACACAATAAAGACTGCATTTTGGAGCAGGTTTTTGTGGAAGAAATGGAACTGACAGAACCGCTTGATCGCCATGTCACTACAAAATGTTGTATTGTCAAATAAGACCTTGGGCTGTACATAATCCGGTAACTGTGTCTTGGCCGCCTGCTCTTTGCGGTAGGCCACCAGCTTGTCGCCAATTTCACTCTTTTTGCGTTCCTTAGACTTGTTTCGTACCCGGACAATAACAATCGTCACAACAATCAAGAGGATAATTATGATAATAGGCGCTAACATAATAACTGTCTGCACCATCATTTGTTCCTGCGTGGGCTTTTCATAAAACTCATTAACATGGACGCTGTCTACGATCTCCCGCAAGATATCCTGCTGTTCCTCTGTTAATTCTTTGCTGCTATACATATCCAAAGAAAGGCTATAGCCATTAAAAATGGTACCATAGCAGGTTTCCCAGATGGGGGAATCATCAATTTTCCCCTCTAAATCCACGCGGAAAAAGGGGATCTGACTGTGTTCATAGGCTTCCGCTGTAGCGGTAATGCCATTTTCCTCATCTACAAAGTTATTGGATTCCACCAGCTCCTGAAACTCTTCGTCGCTGATGTCGTTGAGGTTGTAATACTCCCGGGTATCGCTGGAATACTTCCGGCTGATGATAATCGTAAAGGACTTATCTTCCGCCACAAGCTCTACCAGCTTTTTATTGCCGGAATCGTCTTCCTCAAACTTTTTGAGCTGTTCAATGCTGTCGTCGTATCCTGCCAACAGCCAATCGCCGCTTGAGGGATCTGTTTCGGGGGTAAACACGTAAAACCCTTCCGGCACTTCCAAAGCGGCACTTAGTTCTTCCAGTTCTACCTTCGTTTTTTCCGTTGTTACATCGGCAAAACATACCGGTATGGAGGCTACCAACACGACTAATGTTACCAGCCACGCAGTTAATTTCTTCATTGGCTTTTCTGCTCCTGTCTCTCGGCCACAACGCCGTATATTCCAGCCGCCTCTGTCGGCCATAGGTATAATGATAGCATAAAAAAACACAATCCACAATACAAACATGACAATCAAACTGTGAACTTTTTAAGTGTTTTTGGTACAGTTACAATGAAATACGAAATTATTGTGATAACAACTCTGATTATCTCAAAAAAGCCTGTAAATACGGGCAAATCACGGGATAGGGCCACTGAATTTACTACCAAATTACTACTTTTGGGATGAGCCTCGACACGCTTACTACTTCCCGTGAAATGCCTCGCCCCAGACGGCACATCAGATTAAAATTGAATACGACACCGCAGAAGCGGCGTTCTCTGATCCCTTTGTGGGAGAAAAGGACGCCGCTTTTTTTACGCCCAAATTCAGAAAGGAGGCGACGCCATGTATTTTACATCCGGCAGCAACCGCGCCTTTGAAAGCCTTATGCAAGGCAAGCCCGGCTTCGACCACTACGACAGCGGCGACGCCGGAGCGCCGGAGGATTGCGGCGACTGCCGTTTCTACCGTCCCGACTGGAAGTATCAGTTTTGCGTGTATGCAGAGTGTCCCTAACTTCAAACCGCCGAGAAAGAATAGCAAGGCAGCAAAACAACGCGCCGGTTTGTGTTCCCATACAACCGACGAGGCAAAGGCAACGTGTTCCTATCATAGTGACGACACATGTTGAGACGGTGGCGCTCCTGACTCGCGGGCAGCTGTGAGTACCACAGCGCGGAGGGACAAAGAAGGGAGGGCACTGGTGTACAGAAGGGAAGTCTTTTCCAGCCTGCTCAAAAGAGATGGGGCCAGGTGCTCCATCTGCGGCAAGGCATTGACAGACGGCGATATCTACATTCATCACATCTTTCCCCGATCCCTGGGCGGAAGCGATGATGTGGACAATCTGCAACTTGTGTGCGGCCCGTGCATCCGCAGAGCTTCCAGCAGGGTATTGATCGGACGTGAGTTTGAACACTATATTTATGAGGTTATCTCGAAGAGCAACGATTTCCGCAATGTGGAATTAGATTGGAAAGCCGGACATATTATTGTAGATCTCTTTGCGGAGCGACGAGCCGGAAACCAGTGGCAAAAGGT
>CALWVH010000017.1 GCA_944384915.1 uncultured Clostridia bacterium
TACAACTTTTTGCTTTAGCTCTGCGCTGTACGTCCGATAAACTCGTTTGGACATAGAAATAGCCCCCTTAGTCTAGTCTCGAAAACTTTTGTTTTTTCGAGTGTCTACTCTAAGGGGACTATATCAAAGTACAGGGGATTTTAGTTTGTCTATTTACGGCAGTTTGCGATATCCAGTAGAAAAATCCACCAGATTTTTAAGAGGTAGGCCCTCTGTGTAAGCCTTCAAATTAGCGGCGCTAATCCTTACAATCCGCTCTAAGGTTTCTGGAAGATGGTAAAATCCTGAAATATGGGGGGTAATTACTGCGTTGGGAATGTCCCACAGCCGGTGCCCCACTGGCAGCGGCTCCGGGTCGGTTACATCCAAACCCGCGCCTCCAAGATGCCCGGATTCCAAAGCATCACACAGGGCTTCGGTGTCGATGATACTCCCTCGGCCCACATTGAGTACTACAGCGCCCTCCTTCATCAGGGCAATACGCCGCCGGTCCAGCAAGCCGGCAGTTTCCCGAGTACCGGGAAGGGATACGGCTACCACGTCTGCCAGAGGCAGCAGCTGGTCCAGATCTGCGGTGAGGTGTACTTCATCAGCATAATCAGGGCAACGGGTATCCGTGCGGCGTACGCCAATGACATGGGCGCCCAACGCCTTGACCCGGCGGGCAAATTCTCCGCCGATGTCCCCCATGCCCAACACCAGCACGGTGGAGCCTTCAATGGAGCGCACCTGCCCCAAGCTCTGCCATTGATGCTGGTGCTGTGCGTCTCGATAGAGGTGGAGTTTTTTGAAAATTTCCAGCAGCATCCCCAGCATATGCTCGGAGATGGCCAGCCCATAAGCGCCGGTAGCATTGGTCAGCAAGGTTTTGAAGTGAAGTACTCCGGGCTGTAAAAAGGGCTCTACGCCCGCGCTGTTACATTGTAACCATTGAAGTCGTGGAGAGCCGTGAAGCATCCCTTGGGGAGGATTACCAATCAAAATATCGGTGTGGTCCAGCTCCTCCTGGGTGACGGTTTCCGGGGAAAAATAGTGAAAGGAAAAATCCGGCGCAGATGCTTCCAGCAAGCGGCGGTGGCGTTCTTGTGTAGGAATCAGTACAGTAACAATGGTTTGCATCGTCAATCTCCTTTAAATCAGTTCCAGCATAGACTTCCAACTTAAAATACGAAATACAGCACGGTTCAGGGTTTCTTCGGGAATCGTGCCGTCCTTAACGGCAGCGAGGATGTCCTCATAAGCGGTTTTATAATCACTGCAAAGTATCACATCATTCCCTGCCAGCACAGCCTGTACATAAACACTGTGTTCCAGACCAAGATCTTCTTTGGAAATTGCATCCATCGAGAGGTCGTCGGTCATGATAATCCCAGTAAATCCCATAGTTTCCCGCAGATATCGATGGACTGCCGGGGAAAGAGAGGCGGGCAATTTGTCATCCATACAGGCAACCGTGTTGTGGGATATCATTACTGCATAAGCCCCTTCGTCAATAGCTTTTTGGAAGGGGATCAAATCCCGATTTTTCAGCTCAAAAAGGGTGCGCTCGTCCAATGAGGCGCCGGTATGGGTATCCGAATTAGAACCATAGCCTGGAAAATGCTTTAGCACAGAGGAAATCCCCTGCTTATGGAACTGTTCCATGACGGTGATAACATATTCGGCTGTTTCTTCCGCTCCCTGTCCAAAGGAACGGCTGTAGATAAAGTCGTTAGGGTCTGTGGATACATCCGCCACTGGGGCGAGATTGACATTGCCCCCCAGATCCAGCAAAAGCTGTGCCTTTTCTTTGGCGTCGCTCTGGATCATTTCCATGCCGCCCATGGCGTATACCAGCTGGGGAGAACGGAAGGGCACTCCCCGCAGATTGGAATTGCTGCTGATACGTACTACATCCCCGCCCTCCTCGTCTACTGCGATGAGAAGGGGGATTTTAGCCGCAGACTGCCACCCCTGGATCATATTTTGTACCTGCCAGCGGGTTTTCCCTTCATAGTCTCTGCCAAAGGTAACATATCCTCCCAGGTGATAGGCGACTACATCGCTTCCAGCCCGAGATTCCGGTACTCGTCCCAAAAGAAGCTGGCCTACTTTTTCCTCTGTCGAAAGAGATTCCAAAGCTACATATGCTTTAGAGTAGCAGGAGGCAAATACTCCGTTGTCCTTCCAAGCCAGAGGGATACTGTCCGATTCTTCCCCTTCTTGCGTCTTTTCTACTGCCAGTATGGAGACATTTTGTACGGCGTTTCCAGAGTCCAAATTTCCAATGTAAGAAATGGTAAACAAGTCGCCAATATAAACGCCGGGTAAACCTGTAATAGTCACGTTCGCGGTATCAAAGGTATACTCTTGGTTATCGTCCGTCCGCAGAGTAAAAAGATCATTGGCAAATTTAATGAGCATTCCAGAAATCGTCTGTTCTGTTTCCGGAGTAGGGGTAGGAGAGGGACTGGGGGAAGGCGACAGGGAAGGGGAAGGCGATGGGGCAGATGACGACGTAGAAGAGGAAGGGTTACAGCCGGTAGCAAAGAGCAGCAAAACTGCCAAAAGCAATAAAACACCGCGGCGTAAAAAACTCCGGGTTTTAGCGGCTTTCATCAGGATCATCCTTTCCAAAAGGAAGGGGAGACAAGGTGACCGCTATAGAGCAGTGTGCCGTTTGTCTCACCCTTTTACTTGTTCTTTATGCCGTTTATTATACCATATTTTTTCTTAAAATCCAGAAGTATGACAGGAATGTAAGGATCATTACGGGGCCAAAGAACGTACCAGCAGGCGGTAATACGAATCTATCAGCTCTTCCTCAGGTTCTTTTGCCAGCAGCGGCTGGCTGCAAAGCCGCAGAGAAAGAGCGCTAAACACACCGGTAAAGGCCATTAAGATCTCTTCTGGTGAATAATTTCCCACAACCCCTTCTTGCTGCCCAAGGGCCGCGATCTGTAAAATCAGAGCAGCGGTTTCCTCTTGCAAGGCCGGAAAAAATTCTCCAGCTTTTTTTAGTTCAGGGGGCAGACCCCTGGCCCTAAAATAGGAGAGAAGGAACAGGGTCTGGGAGTGGTGGCTGTGATGGGAAAGCTCATAACCCAGGGCGCAGTGGAGTTTCCCGGAAAAATCCGGTTCTTGGTCCATGGCTTCCCGCAGCCGCCGCAGATGGTCCTCCATGGTATAGCGGATGGTAGAGAGGATGATCTCCTCTTTAGAGGAAAAATAATTATATAGGGTACCTTTACCAATGCCGGCAGCCTGGGCGATGTCCGAAGCCTTGAGAGCGTAAATATCCACTCCTTCTGCCAGCAGATGCAAAACGCCCTGATAGATGGCAAGCTCTTTTTCGCAGGGCATTATGCATCCTCCTCTCCCCGGTGCTTCATAGGACGGCGGTTAAACAGGTCGTACAGACAGGGTACTACAAACAGGGTGAGGAGTGTAGCGTACAATAGGCCGCCAATGGTGACAATGGCCAGAGGCTGCACCATGTCTGCGCCGGAGCCAATGCCCAGAGCCATAGTGGAAAGTCCCAAAATGGTGGTGAGGGCGGTCATGAGGATGGGACGCAGGCGGGTTTTACCGGCAAGGATGAGGGCGTCGTGCTTCTCCATACCGGAAAGGCGCAGCTGATTTACATAGTCTACAAATACGATACCGTTGTTGACCACCACGCCAGAAAGCACCAAGAATCCCAGCATAGCGATCATGCTCAGCTCCGTACCGGTAATGAGCAGTGCCAGCAAACCTCCGGTAAAGGCCAAGGGGATAGTAAACATAACGATGAACGGGGAGAGCAGGGACTGGAATTCCGCTACCATAATAAGATAGATGCAGACCACTGCCAACAGGATCATAAGCAGCATGTCATTGAGGGTCTGCTGGATGGTCTCGTTTTCACCGGCAATTTCCACGGTGTAGCCGTCGGGAACATCAAAAGATTCCAGCGCGGTTTCTACCTCTCGTCCCACCAGTCCGATATTATGGCTTTCATCGATGCCTGCGGAGACCGTTAGGGTGCGGGTTTGGTCGTCGTGGTTAATCGAGGAAAGACTTTTTTCCATGGTGATGTCGGCCACATCTCCCAGCTTGATTTCGCTGGTGGTGCCGTCCTGGGCGGTAACCGTAATGGGATAATTTTTCAAGGTGTCATGGGTGACGGATTCGCCGCTTTCCACCAATAACACCGGGTAATCATCGGTTCCTACAGTGAGGGTGGTAGCGGTGGTCTCTGTAGAGATGGCCTTTACCACTTCCTGATATACTTGCGCTACGGTAAGCTGGTGGGCAATGGCCTTTTCCTTATCCACCGTCACTTTGATCTCCGGCTCGGTGTCCTCCAGTCCGTTATCGATGTCGGTGGTACCCTCTACCCCTTCCAGCAGTGTGCCCAGATCTTCCGCAATGGTTTCCAGTGTATCCAGATCCGGTCCCTTTACCACCAGCTGGATACCGGAGCCGCCCAGTGCAGAGAGATCCATGGAGGAACCGGAGGCGGTGACCGTACAATCCAGGTCAGAGGTGGCCTTTTCGATCTCTGCCCCAATCTCCTGGCTGGTAAGGGAACGATCATCTTTCAGGGTTACATAGATGGAGATTCCACCGCCGGTGCCCATGGACATCATGCCGCTGCTTTCCATGGCGCCCACACTTTCCACGCCTTCTACAGATTGGATGCGCTCTGTCACTTTAGTCGCCATTTCCCGGGTTTCCTCGGTGGTGGCGTCTGCGGGCATTTCCATGGTGACGCTCATCTGCATACTGTCGGTTTCCGGCATAAAGGCAGTGCCCATCTGGGTGGCCTGCCACAGGCAAAATACCAGCAGAAGCAGTACTGCCCCCAACACGGCAGGCTTCCATTTCAGCGCACCGTTCAGGGCCTTTCCATAGAAGGAGGCAAACCGGGAGAAGAGTCCATCTTTGGTTTCCGGTACCTTGCGCAACAGACCGGAGCTCATAGCAGGCACCAGTGTCAGTGCCACCAGAAGGCTAGCCATCAGGGAGTAGGCAATGGTCAGGCCCATATCGGTAAAGAGCTGGCGGGTCATGCCTTCGGTAAACACAATGGGCAGGAATACGCACACCGTGGTGAGGGTGGAGGAAAAGATAGCACCGGCCACCTGCCCAGCGCCTTCCATGGCGGCCTTGGCAGCAGACATTCCCTCAGCACGGAGGCGGTAGGTATTCTCGATGACCACGATGCTGTTATCCACCAACATACCCACGCCTAAAGCAAGGCCGGAAAGGGAGATGATATTCAGAGTAACGCCGCTAAAATACATAAGCGCTATTGCAAAGGTCAGGCTGATGGGAATGCTCAGTGCTACTACGATAGTGGGGCGGATACTCCGCAGGAAGAGCAGCAAAATAATCACAGCCAAAATGCCGCCCATCAGAAGGTTTTCCAATACCGAGTCGATGATCAGATTGATGTAGATGCCCTGATCTTGTAGGGAGGTGATGTGCAGGCCCGGATTCTCTTCCATAAGCTGCTCCATCGTAGCCCGAATGGCATCGGAGACCTCTGTGGTGGAGGAAGTGCTCTGTTTTTGGAAGGAGAGAAGGATACCGTCGTTGCCGTTGATTTTGGCGTACATTTCGCCGCTGTTGTCGGTTTTTTCGATGTCGGCTACATCCTTGAGGGTGATGTCTCCTAGGTCGCCGGCGTCGATATGGAACAACACCAGATTTTCCAGTTCTTCCTGAGAGCCTAAAGCGTCACCTACACGCACCGTGTATTGGGTCTCGCCTTCGGAGAGGTATCCGGCAGGCATGGAGAAGTTCTGGGCGGTGAGCAGACCTGAAAGAGTATCCTTGGTGATGACACCGTCCAATCCGGCTTTTTCATAGGCCTCCTCCCGGGAAGATTCAAATTCTTCCCGGCCCTTTTTCAGCTCATTTTCCTGGGTGGTTAACGCCACAGAGGCCTCGGTCATTTTTTGGGTGAGGGTCTGTATGCCCATATCCAACTGCTTTTTGGCTTCACTGAGTTTTTCCTGCTGCTCGGCAAGGCTGCTGCGCAATTCTGGCAGCTGATCTACTGCTTTTTTCAGAGCTTCCATGCCGCCATCCAGGCTTTCCTGTAATTCGGAAATCTGAGAAAGGTCGGGCCAGTTTTCCAGCAAAGAGATGGCCTGGTCTACGCCGGATTTGGCGCTGCGCAGACTGTTTTCCAATTCTTTGGCTGTTTGAACCAGATCTTCCTGGGGGAGAGTTTCTGCCAAATTACCGATACTATCGGCGGCTGTTCCCAGTCCAGCAGAGATAGAGCGCAACGCATGGATATCAATGGCGTCCTCTACAGAGGCAAGGCCGGATTGCACCTGTTCCAGCATGGAGGAGAGGTCATTTTTGCCGCTTTCCAGAGAGGCGTACAGCTCTTCTAGAGAGGAGGTGTCTTCCGGCAAGAGGGACAGTACCAAGTTCAGCTGATTTAAACCGGAGGAAAGCTGCAAATTTTGTTCTGTGAGAGCTTCCAGCTGCTCTTTCTGCTCATTTTCCAACTGGGTACGGGCTTCCTTTAAAGCGGTTTCCCCGTCGTCCAGTTTTTGTTCCACTTCCGCTAAGCTCTCGTCTACCGAGGCCAGTACCTTCTGGTTCAGAGCCTCGATTTTTTTGTCGTTTAAGGTGACCTTGAGAGAGTTCTCTACCAAGCCCATGGTAGTGACACTGGCAACGCCGCTGATGCGCTCAAATTCAGGCACCACAGTATCTTGTACCAGGGAGATGATCTCCCGGCTGTCCTTGCCGTCCATGTCCACGCTGGCTACCATGACCGGCAGCATATCGGGATCGATTTTCATAATCATGGGGGAGCCTACCGAGTCGTCCAACTGGCCCTTGATGAGGTCTAGGCTTCCGCTCATTTCGATCATAGCGCTGTCCATATTGGTGTCCTGGGTAAATTGCAGGATCACCATACTGGTATTGGCGCTGGAAACACTGGTTACCTTTTCCACACCACTGGTAGTGGCCAAAGTTTGCTCAATAGGTTTGGTCACCGAGACCTCTACCTTTTCGGGGCTGGCTCCAGGATAGGTGGTGATCACCGCTGCATAGGGCAAAGTCATCTGGGGCAGAAGGTCGGTAGACATCCGGGTAAAGGAGATGACCCCCAAGAGGATGACCAAAATCACCGCCACAAAGACGGTAAAGGGTTTGCGCACGCTGAATTTTGAGAACATAGGCGTTCCTCCGTTACTGATCTGCTGTGTATTTTTCAAAATGACTGACCGGTCAGTCATACTGTTTCAGTATAGCATATGGTATGGGAGGAAATATAAAGATTTTGTAAACGGGAAAGTTTTCTTCGGCCATTCCCACCGGGCGGAAGCTGTGCTATAATGAGAAAATAATAAGTATGCCATTTTCCCAATGGGGGAGAATGTTTTTGTAAGAATGGGTAGGAGAAATTCAAAACGCGGAGAAGATGGAAAGGAAGGATGGGAATGTCGTATCAGATCAACCTGGGAGAGTGGAATTCGGTATTTGCCGTTCCCTCTTCTCTGGTGGATAAACATATGCGTTTGGCGGGGGCAGTACAACTGAAAGTACTGCTTTGGAGCTTGCGCCATGCTGGAGAGGAATTTTCAGCGGAAAAGCTGGCGGCAGCTGTAGGAGCAACCCCGGCTGACGCGAGGGATGCCATGCAGTATTGGGTGGCTACCGGCCTGTTACAGCAAACGGAAACCGGTTTGACGCCACCACTACCACAGAAGGAAGAAGAAGTGGAGTCCCAAGTGCATGAGGTCCCCTCAGAGCCCCAGCCGGAAAAAAGGCAGGAGGAACCCCATCCGGTGCGATTGGTTTCCGCTATGCCCCAGCCGGAGGTTCATGCAGAGCCAAAACCAGCGGTGGAAAAACAGCCGCCCCGGCGTATCCCTAAGCCGGACGGGGTGTTTGTGGCCCAGCGTATCAACGAATCCAAGGAGATCGGCTTTTTGATGCAGGAGGCCCAGCTAATTTTGGGCCGCCCTATTTCTCCGGGGCTTTCTTCCAGTTTGCTGTTTATCCACGATGATTATGGGCTGCCGGTAGATGTGATCGTGATGCTGCTGCAATATGTGAAGAAAAAAGGCCGGGATAATACCAATTATATTGAATCAGTGGCCAAAGGCTGGGCCTCTGATGGAATTTTTGATTTGCAAGCGGCAGAGCAGAAGCTGCGCCAGCTGGATGAAGCCGAACAGGCGTGGCATCGAGTGGAGGCGGCGCTGCGTATTCCTCAGCGGTCCCCCAGTTCCCGGGAAGAACAGTTTGCCCGGCGGTGGCTGTTGGAGTGGAACTTTAGCGAGGAAATGTTGCGGGAAGCCTATGACCGGTGTGTGGATTCCACAGGCCGCATGAACCTGAGTTATATCAATCGAATTTTGGAGCGCTGGCACAAGGCGGGTATCTCCACTCCCCAGCAGGCGGCATTGGAACAGACTGCCCGTCCCACTTCTGTAAAAACACAGGAAAAAGAAACCAGTTTTGACTTGGATGAATATGAACGCACTAGCCGGTGGGGATACTATGGAAAGGAGTAATGGCAATGGGATACAGCCGCGAGGTTTATGATGCCGCCATGGCGGAGCTGAATCGGCGAAAAAACCGGGCGGAACAGGAAGCGCAAGAGAGAAAAAACGCCTTTTACCAGATCTGCCCCCGGGCCAGAGAGATTCAGCAGGAGCTTGCTGCCACGGCCTCCCAGACAGCCAGAGCTGTATTTTCCGGCGGGAATGGGGCGCAGGCCATGGAACGCCTGCGGGAAAAAAGCCTGGGACTGCAAAAGGAGCGGGAAGCCCTGCTTATGCAGGTAGGGCTGGAAAAGGATGCCCTTTTGCCCCGATATCAGTGTTCCCACTGTGAGGATACGGGTTATATCGACGGAAAAATGTGCGATTGTCTCAAAGGGTTGCTGCGGCAGGAGGCCTACCGGAGCCTCAATGAGATGACACCCCTGACCCTTTCCGGATTTGACCAATTTGAACTTCGGTATTACTCCGATCACTCGGATGGTGGGGAACCATCCCCTCGAGCCCATATGGCACAGATCTTCTCTTTTTGTCAGGATTATGCGGCCCATTTTTCTCAACATTCGGAGAGCCTGCTGTTTCAGGGGCGTACCGGTCTGGGTAAGACCCATCTTTCTTTGGCCATTGCCCGAAAAGTCATTGGAAAGGGCTTTGGGGTAGTATATGGCTCGGTACAAAATTTTGTTTCCACACTGGAAAAGGAGCGCTTTGGCCGTTCCGATGGGGATACCAATCAGGTATTGCTCCACTGCGACCTGCTGATTTTGGACGACCTGGGCACGGAGTTTTCCACAGCATTTGTGACGGCCGCGCTGTATAATCTTATCAATACCCGTCTTATGGCGGAAAAACCCACGATTATCAGCACCAACCTTTCTATGAAGGAATTACTGGAGCGCTATGGTGAGCGAATGGTCTCCCGGATGATTGGCGGATATATTCGCTTTGAGTTTGCCGGAAAGGATATCCGGCAGTTTAAGAATCGGGAAAGAGAACAGGCTAAGTTGAGAAAAAAATGACAAGGCTGTTAATTTGATGACAGAACCGCAGATTTTCTTGAAACCCCTTAGGGGCTGTGCTATAATGGGCCCGTTCGGTAAAATTTCCTGAAGAGAGGATGAGATATTATGAGAAAGTATAAACGTATTGTGGCGATTCTGGCAGCCTGCTTACTGCTCTTTTCCGGCTGTGTTTCGTCTGATGGCAAGGGCGAATCCTCCGAAAGCAGTACCTCTTCCCAAAGCAGTGAATCCTCCCAGATCACATCTTCTTCCCAACAAGAGGATAGTCAGGCATCTGAGAGCAGCGAAAGTTCTGCCGAAAGCAGCGAGAGCAACGCAGATAGCAGTGAGCCTTCTGAGCCTACCTCTGGACCGGTAGAAACTTCTTTTTATGATGACGCCGTATTCATCGGGGATTCCGTTTCCCTGCGGTTGGATATGTACTGTCAGGCCCACCAAGGTGCATTGGGCAAGGCCCAGTTCCTTACCGCCGGAAGCCTTGGCAGCGGCAACGCTTTGGAAAAAGTCACCAGTGATTCTGTACACCCCTACTACCAGGGCGAGCATATGTCTGTGGAAGACGGCGTAAAGGCCAGCGGCGCCAAAAAAGTGTTTATCATGCTGGGGATGAACGATGTGGGCTTGTACGGCGTGGAGGATTCTGTGAAGAATATGGAGACGCTGACGGAGCGCATTTTGGAAAAGAATCCTGACGCGGAGATCTATCTGCAATCCATGACCCCTATGCTTACTGGACATGAGAGAAAGGTTTTGAATAACGAAAACCTGGATAAATATAATGCTGGCCTCAAAGAGCTGGCAAAGGAAAAGGGCTACCATTTTGCTGATGTGGCCTCTGTGATGAAGCAGGAGGACGGCAGCCTGAAGCCCGAGTATTGCAGTGACCCCGAAGGAATGGGCATCCACTTTACCGATGCCGGTGCAGAGGCATGGATCGATTATCTGCTGCAAAACGCCAATTCCTTCTGATGAGTGGATGGCTCAAAGATCTGGTGCTGATGTTGGCTGGCGGAGGAAGTGGGGCAGGGTTCCTGCAAGAGACTTCCCCCCATCATGATTTTATAGCAGCCGCAGGAGAGTATCTGCGTACAGATGAAGAATTTCTTCGAAAATATGGGGAAAGCTTCACAGTAACGGATGCTTTTGGGCGAGGGCCTTTTGCCGGGGACAAGGCAGAATACTTTGCTGCTATCGGTCAGGATATCTGGCGGCTGGATCTTCAAAAGCAAAGGCTGGGCGGCTGGAAGGTGACCCAATGTCAAAGGCTGGATCAGCCGGAAGAATGGATTTGTAATTTGTTGGAAAGGAACGAGAATCAATGAAAAAACTGATAGCGTTTACTATGATGCTGGTAATGGCCCTGAGTCTGGCGGCTTGCAGCCAAAGTGGAGACAACAGCGGAAAGACGGCTGACCTGCCAAAAGTGCTGGAGACCATGAAGAGTGAAGTCGGGTTTTCCGATGTGATCGAGCTGGATGAAGGCGGACTAAAGAGCAATTATGGCATTGAGGCCGAGGATGTCAAGCAATATGCTGCTTTGGTGGATGCTTCCGGCATTAAGTGCGAGGAAGTGGTGCTCATTGAGGCCACAGACGCAGATGCCGCCAAACGGGTAAAGGAACAGCTGGATAAGCGTTTCGATTCCAAGCTGGCACAGAATAAGGATTACCTGCCCGAGCAGTATGCTATTATCAAAAAATGCAGCGTAGAGCAGAGCGGCAATTATGTGAGCATGATTGTAGGCGAGCAGCATGAGAAGCTGACAGAGATCTATCAGAAAGCCTTTGCATAAAGAATAACAAAAGGCCCCGCAGTGGTGATACTGCGGGGCCTTGCTGCTTATATTGGGAGAAACAGGGAGAGGATGACGGTAATGATACCGCTTACCCCAATGGAGATACCGCTCATAGCGCCTTGGATCTCCCCCAGTTCAACAGCCTTGGTGGTGCCTACCGCATGGCTGCTGGTGCCAATTCCTACGCCTTGGGCTACTGGGTGGGAAATATGAAAAATACGGATGAGCAGCGGCGAAAGGATGGCACCTAAAATTCCGGTAAAGATCACAGCTGCTACCGTAACCGCCACCAAACCACCGTGCTGCCGAGAGATCTCCATGGCAATGGGGGTGGTGACAGATTTGGGGATCATAGCGGCAACCAGGGCCTTGTCCAGTCCAAATGCCATACACAGTCCTGCGGCGCTTACCATAGAAACAATAGAACCAGCCAGACAACCGCATAATACTGGCAAAAAATGCTTTTTGAGCACCGCGAGCTGGCTGTAAATAGACAGCGCTAACACCGCCGTTGCCGGGGCCAAAAACAGGGAGATGATGTCTCCGCCTTCCATAAAGTTTTCTAAGGGGATTTTGAACACCTGTAAAACGGCGATAATCAGGGCAATGGCAATAAGAAGAGGATTACACAGGGGCGTTTTCAGCTTTTTGTTGAGCCATACACCAAACTCAAAGGTAAGGATGCAGAGCACAATGCCAAACAGGGGGGAGGAGATAATTGCGTCCATTTATTCTCCCTCCTTTTTGGAAGCAGCCGCTTTTTCCTGTAAATAGATCACCAGTCTGGCCGTAAGAGAAGAAGCCGCAAAGGTAAGAATGGTGGTAACCAGACAAATAAGAAGCAGGGGCAATAGTACCGGCAATAGGGAATCGGCATATTCGATAATCCCCACCCCGGCAGGAATGAAGAAAAAGGCCATGTTTTGCAGCAGAAAATCCGACTTTTGACGGATATGGTCCGGACGGAGCAAGCCGGAAAGCAGGAGAAGAAAAAGAAGGATCATGGCGATGACGCTGCCGGGAAAGGGTATCGGCAGTAGTAGGGAAATCCCCTCGCCTGCCAGACAGATGCCCAACACGACACCAATTTGCAGGATGATTTTCATAGGATCACAGCTTTCTGTATCAGGTAATTCTTATTATACCACAGTGGTTCCAAATACGCGCTCCGAATCTCTTCCCACTGTTTTGTAATTTTTGGAGGAAGCGACAAAAAACGGCTTTTCATTTTCCAGCGATCGACAAGATTTTTGGTTTCAAAATGATATAGTGGTACGTGCGGCTCTGAAGGGCTGCATGTACTTACTGTCCGGAGCCGTTCCCGGGAGAAGACTCCGGCAGACCAAAAATTCCGCCTTTCCAGAAAAAGGGAAGGCGTTTTTTATTTTCTCATTAAAAAATGGAAAAATATTCGGAAAAGGAGGTGGAAAAGTAAAAGGGTGAGAGGAGATGAATACTTCTGATGAAGAAAAAAACACAAAAACCATCAAAACGCCGCCTACCATTTTTGCAGCGTTTTTTCCGTTGGACGGCTGCAAGTGCTGCCGCGCTCTCCCTTTGTATCGGTGGAGCGGCTGGGGCAGCTTGGCAGCTTTCGCCTGATTCCCTTACGGTAACCAAAACTTCCGGGATTCAGCTGCCTCAGTCCTGGTATCAGGTGGGATTACCCAACCAGGGGCAGGAAACCAGTGTTTCCCTGCAAAATGGGGAGCCGCGGGAGGGTGAGATCCGTTTGCTTGGAGTGATCCCGGTAAAGACTATCTCCCTAGAATCCGCCCAGGAGCCTGAAGTATTGGTATGTGGTGCTCCCTTTGGAATTAAGATGGAAGCCAAAGGGGTGATTATTGTAGGGACTGCTGATATTGCAGGAAACGGGAAAAGCGTCAACCCTGCTTCTGAAGCAGGACTGCAAATTGGGGATGTGATTTACAAAGCTGGAGGCAAGGAAGTTTCCCAAAATGACGAATTGGCAAAAATCTTTGAAGCCAGCGCCGGACGCCCTGTGACCATTGAGGCAGAGCGGGAAGGAAAAGACTTTACCACACAGCTCACCCCGGTTTTCAGCGAAGCAGACGGCCAGTATAAAGGCGGCCTGTGGGTGCGGGACAGTACCGCAGGTATTGGCACCTTGACGTTCTGTGATCCCGAAACCTCTGTGTTTGGCGGATTGGGCCATGGAATCTGTGATGTTGATACCAACCAGCTCATGCCTTTAGGCTCGGGAGAGATTCTGCCAGTCACCATCAGCGGGGTGATCCGGGGTCAGAGAGGAGCTGCTGGAGAATTGCAGGGGTATTTTTCCAGTGACCTTGCCATGGGAGAAATGTCCGCCAATACCGATACCGGGGTGTATGGCACTCTGTATGAATTGCCCGATACCGGAGAGGTGCTTCCCATTGCCATGAAACAGGAAGTAAAGGCAGGAAAAGCCCAGATCCTTACCACCATTGACGGCGGGGAGCCGGAGCTGTATGAGGCTGAAATTCAGTCTGTAAATTATGACGAGAGCCGCTTGACGAAAAATCTGATTATCAAGGTGACAGACCCAGAACTACTGGAGAAAACCGGCGGCATCGTACAGGGGCTCAGCGGAAGTCCTATCCTGCAAAATGGCAAACTGGTAGGGGCTGTGACCCATGTACTGGTCAACGATCCAGAAAAGGGATATGGTATTTTTGCCGAAACCATGTGGAAATATTCCCAGAAAGCAGGGTGATCTGGGGTGGTTTCCATTCGTATTTGCTGTCCTATCCGTTGATGGGGCAGCAAATGCGAATCATGGTGTTTTGAAATTTGACTGTTTTTGTCAAAATCGGTTTGCTTTACTGTCAGAATAGCGCAGTAACAAATAATTTCAAAAAAGCTATTGCTATTATTTCCATAATATGGTAATATAACCATGAACTAAATTTAAGTATGGAGGTTGTTCCATGAATAAACCGGTAAAAATACTGATTGCAGGAGACGCCGACGAATGGGCGCTGAAAATGGCGGAAGAGCTGAACCGACTGGGAGCATCTCCATTTATCGCAGCCCGGGATGGTATGGCAGTGTTGGATTCCATTGAGGATAGCAGCCCTGATTTGGTGATGATGGAGCTGTTTATGCCTCGGCTGGATGCTATCGGCGTGATGCACGCAGTACATAAGGATAAGGAATCCGGCCCCATGTTCGTGGTGGTCTCAGGATATACCAATTCGGTGCTGGAGCGAGAAGTGATGGGGGCGGGAGCCTCCTATTTTGCGCTGATGCCCCTGGATATCGCAGAAACAGCCCGACGCATGATCGAATTGGTGACCCATCAGGAAGTCAGCCCTAAAATGCCGCTGGAAATGAAGATTACCGAGATCCTTCACGAGATCGGCGTGCCGGCCCATATCAAAGGCTATCATTATCTGCGGGATTCCATCCGTATGGCGGTAGAGGACCCGGGCATCATCAACGCCGTGACCAAACAGCTGTATCCTGGGGTAGCAAAACTCTATTCTACCACCAGTTCCCGGGTAGAGCGGGCGATCCGCCATGCTATTGAAGTAGCCTGGGACAGAGGAGATGTGGATGTCCTCAACTCCTATTTTGGATACACCATCCACAATACCCGGGGCAAGCCCACCAATTCAGAATTTATTGCTATGATCTCCGACAAGCTGCGGCTGGAAATGAGAAGCATCGTATGAAAAAACGCAGAAAAGGCCCGCGGTTCACCTGCAAAAGTGGACCGGGGCCTTTTTGTTATGTCTGGTTCATGTTATACTGAAAAAAAGGGGGAGTGATGGATGTATTGCCGTGATTGCTATTGGTTTTTTGCTGATGATCGTGTGACAGATTATCGGCGGAACTGTTATTGCTTTTGTCGAAAAAAGGGGGCTTTTTTCAGCCGGAATTATCGCATTGGGGAAGGAACCCGCATCGCCCCCGACCAAAAAGCCTGTCCGGAATTTCTCCTCGGGGATGACAAGGAAAAAATTTAAAATTGCTCAATCCGGCGCTGACGGCGCAGCTCTTGGCGGCGTTCGGCAGCTTCCCACATCATTTTTTCCTCTTCGGTCTCAATGAGAAGAGGCGGTACCGGAGCGGGCTTTTCATTTTCGCCCAGGGCCACCATCACCAGATAGGCGGTGTTGATCTGTTCCCGAAGGCCGGTGATATCCTCAATGTAGGTATCTACCCGGACTTCCATAGAAGTATGGCCTACATGGGTAATGCGTCCCCGAAGGACAATAATGTCATTGACGTGAGCCGCCTTGCGAAAGCGCAGGTTGTCGATACAGGCAGTGGTCACATTGCAGTTTGCATGGCGTCGCGCCACTACTCCGGCAAGAATATCGATCCAGGCGACAAGCTGCCCGCCAAACAGACGGTCATAACCGTTTAAATGTTGGGATAATACAATTTGAATCTCTTCAGAGGCGGAATCCTCCGGGCGTTTGGGTTTTAATTCGTTCATGCTGGGCTCCTTTCAGGAAAGGGCGCCGCGCGCTCATTCCATAGACTATTTCCACAGATTATATTCAGTATACCACAAAACTTGAGACGCATACAATGCTGAAAACGCCACATATGTTGCTGATAAAATGAGAGATGACATATGGAAGGTCCAAAATTGCAATTTGGAGTCGTTCTTTTTATGTTAATTGGATTCATCTGAAAAAATATGGAATTTGAGTAATGTTTTCTTGCAGTATGATGAAAATGGTGCTATACTATAAAAATACAGCGTTCTGCGGTGACAGAGCCTGTAGTAGACAAACTGGAAAGGATGTGTAGGGGTGAAGAAGATCATAATCGTTTGTGGTCACTATGGCTGCGGAAAAACGAACCTCTCTCTGAACTTGGCAATAGATGCTGCTAAAGCAGGAGAACAGGTAACGCTTATTGATATGGATCTAGTCAATCCCTATTTCCGATCCTCAGAATACGGAGATCTTGTAAAGCCATATGGTATCAGGCTGATCCAGCCCGTATACGCCAATTCTACCCTGGATATTCCCGCTATTTCCCCAGCGGTGTCAGTAGCGCTTATGGGAGAGGAAGAGGGAACCGTGATTTTGGATGTAGGCGGCGATGATGCTGGAGCTACGGCTCTGGGACAGTTTGCCGCAGAGATCTCCCGGCATCCGTATGAGATGTATTATGTGGTCAACCACTATCGTCCCTTGTCTGCCGGTTCCTTGGAAACCGCAGAGCTTTTGGCAGAGATCCAGGCGGTCTCCCGGCTGAAAGCCACGGGCGTGGTAAATAATTCTCATTTAAAGCAAGAGACTACTCCGGAAGATATCCGTCGAGCTTTTTCTTATGGGGAAGAGATTGCAGAGCAATTGGGCCTGCCACTTTGTTTTACCACGATACCGGAGAATTTGGCAGAAGAAATGGGAAACAGCCTGCCTGGCCTTCGGCCGGTTAGGGTGTATGTCCGTTCCCCCTGGGAATGAGACGCTCAAACAGAAAAATACGCGGAAAATAGAATTCTGGAAACAGGAAGGAGGTTTTGTTCATGGCAAAGATTACCGTCAACGAAGAGGTTTGCAAGGGCTGCGGCCTTTGTGCCAATGCGTGCCCCAAAAAGATTATTGGATTTGTAAAAGAAAGAACCAATAATAAGGGCTATCATCCAGCCCGACTGATGAAACCGGAGGAGTGTGTAGGCTGCTGCGCCTGTGCTATGATGTGCCCGGATATGGCTATTACGGTGGAACGATAAGAATGACTCCCCCAATGGGAGCGAACGAAAGGAATGAAAGAAATGCCGGAAAAGGTATTGATGAAGGGCAACGAAGCCTTGGCAGAAGCGGCTATTCAGGCCGGGTGCCGCCATTTCTTCGGTTACCCCATTACGCCCCAGACTGAATTGGCGGCGTATATGTCCAAACGGATGCCCAAAGTGGGCGGAACCTATTTACAGGCGGAATCGGAAGTAGCCGCCATCAACATGGTGCTGGGCGCTTCTGCGGCTGGTATCCGTGCGATGACCTCCTCCTCTTCTCCTGGAGTGAGCCTGAAGTCAGAGGGTATCTCTTACATCGCAGGCAGCGACTTGCCCGCCCTGATTATCAACGTACAGCGTGGCGGCCCTGGTTTGGGCGGCATCCAGCCTGCCCAGTCGGATTATTGGCAGGCCACCAAGGGCGGCGGACACGGCGATTACCACTTGTTGGTGCTGGCCCCCTCTACCGTACAGGAAATGGTGGATCTGGTTTCCGACGCTTTTGATCTGGGAGATAAATACCGTATGCCCGCTATGATTTTGGCAGATGGCATGCTGGGCCAGATGATGGAGCCGGTTTCCCTTCCCGAAGCAGGGGAGAAAAAGCTCCCCGAAAAACCCTGGGCAGCTTGCGGTCATCAGGGCAAAAGAGAACATAATATCGTCAACTCCCTGTATCTCCAGCCGCAGAAGCTGGAGGACAAGATCCGGGAGCGCTATGAGCGTTATCACACCATCGAAGAAAATGAGCAGCGTGCAGAGTGCTACCGCACCGAAGACGCCGAGCTGGTTCTGGTGGCTTACGGCGCTTCCTCCCGTATTGCCCGCAGTGCGGTAAATAAAGCTCGGGAAATGGGCAAAAAGGTCGGTTTGATTCGTCCGATCACCCTGTGGCCTTTCCCCACCAAGGCAATCCAGAAGGCCGCTAAGACTGCTAAGGCATTTTTGGCAGTGGAAATGAGCATGGGCCAGATGGTGGACGACGTGAAACTGGCAGTACAGTGTCAGGTGCCGGTACATTTCTATGGCCGTACCGGCGGCATGATCCCCACTCCCGGCGAAGTGCTGGAGCAGATTGAGAAAATTCTGGGAGGTGACCGGTAATGGGTATCGTATTCCAAAAGCCCAAGTCCATCACGGATGTGCCCATGCACTACTGTCCGGGATGTACCCACGGCATTATCCACCGTCTGGTGGCAGAGGCCATTGACGAGCTGGGCATTGAGGGCCGCACGGTCGGTGTAGCTTCTGTGGGCTGCTCGGTAATGAGCTATGACTACTTTGCCTGCGATATGGTGCAGGCTCCCCATGGCCGTGCTCCGGCTGTGGCTACTGGTTTGAAGCGTGCAATCCCGGAGAATGTGGTATTTACCTATCAGGGTGACGGCGATCTGGCGGCTATTGGTACCGCCGAGACCGTACACGCTGCCACCCGTGGTGAGAATATCACCGTGATCTTTGTAAATAACGCCATTTACGGCATGACCGGCGGTCAGATGGCCCCCACCTCCCTGCCCGGGCAGGTGACCCAGACTACTCCCTATGGCCGCGATGTCAAGACAGCCGGTTATCCCATCCGTATCTGCGAGATGCTCTCTACCCTGGATGGCGTAGCACTGGCCCAGCGTGTGACGGTGGACAATGTGCGCCATATTGCAGAGGCGAAAAAGGCTATTAAAAAGGCATTTGAGAACCAGATCGCAGGCCGCGGATACTCCATCGTGGAAGTGCTCTCCACCTGCCCCACCAACTGGGGTTTGGCTCCTACAGAGGCGCTGGATTGGCTGCGCAGCAATATGATGCCCTATTATCCTCTGGGTGTCTATAAGGATGTAACAAAGGAGGGAGAGGTATGAGCGTAGAGAAGGACCTGAATATTGTTCTGGCCGGTTTCGGTGGGCAGGGCATCCTGTTTGCCGGAAAGGTGCTGGCTTATGCTGGTTTGCAGGAAGGCAAGGAGATCTCTTGGCTTCCCTCTTATGGTCCGGAAATGCGCGGCGGTACTGCGAATTGCAGTATCTGCATTTCCAAAGAACCTATTGGTTCTCCCTTGGTGGTGACCCCCAACGTGTTGGTGGCCATGAACCTGCCCTCTCTGGATAAGTTCATCGATGCTGTGGAACCCGGTGGACTGGTGCTGGTAGACAGCAGCCTCATCGATAAAAAGGTGACCCGTACCGATGTGACGGTGTATTACGTACCCGCCACCCGTATGGCAGAGGATAACGGCCTGAAGGGGCTGGCAAATATTATCCTCATGGGCCGTTTGTATGAAGAGTTGCCCTTCTGTTCCGAAAAGAACCTGGATGCAGGTTTGCAGAAGTGTATTCCCGCCCGTAAGGCTGAAATGCTGGACAAGAACCGGCAGGCCTTTGCTTTGGGAAGAGCCAGCAAGGAATAAGACTAAAATAAAACAGACCCGCAGTACTTCCGGTTTGGAAGCCTGCGGGTCTTTTCTTTTCTCAATACACAAGGATGTCTTTCATCAATACTTCATCCCGAGCCGCCGTTACATGGACGGTGAGCTGGCGGATTTCCGGGGTGCTGTCATCGATGAGGGGATTCTGCAAAGCAAAGGGATCACGAAGCTGGCAGATCTTCTTGTGTCCAATGCAGGTGCCCTGGGCTAAGGCGTATTGGCCGCCGCTGGCAAAGTCAGCGGTGATGCGGAAGGATTCTACCCGTTGGCCCTGGGCGATGTCTTCTGCCAATACCACATATTTCAGCTCTTCTGCCCGCACCGGCTCCTCAAAGGTAATGGTGTACTTGGGCTGGGTGGCAGGGCAGCCTGCCACTTTTTCCACGTGAGCTGCTCTGGGTGTGGAAAACTCTTGCCGGAGTAGTGCGCCCAGTTCCTTTAAGCGCTGGATATCCCGCTGATCGATGAGCCCTTCCCGATTGGGCGGCAAATTCAGGTTCAGACAGGAGTTGGCGCCCACAGAGGTGAGGTAGGTATGGAACAGGCGTTCCAAGGAATGGGGTTCCTCCTTTTCGTGCCAGAACCATCCGGGACGGATCGACATATCGATCTCTGCTGGTACAAAGGCCAGCCCTTTACTGTACAGAATATTGGCCATCGTGCCGATATCATCGTCTGCGTTATACATATAAGAGAGGTCGCCCTCCTGAGATAGAGGACCCGGACCGGTCTGGCTCTCTGCAAAATGGCAAAGCTCCGTAGGTACTACCGCCCATTCAGCATGGCGGGCCACGCCGGCCTCGTTGCCGCACCAGCGGATATCGGGGCCAAAATCGTTGAAGATCACGGCTTTGGGCTGTAAACGATGGATCAGCTCAAAATAGCGTGGAAAATCGTATACCTGTTTTTTGCCGTTAGGGCCTTCGCCGCAGGCATTGTCAAACCAGACATAGAAGATCTCTCCATAGTTGGTGAGAAGCTCGGTAAGCTGGTTGCAAAAATAATCGTTGTATTCCGGAGTGCCGTAAAGAGAGGAATTCCGGTCCCAGGGGGAGAGATAAAAGCCGAACTTGATGCCGCCCCGGCGGCAGGCCTCGGAGGCCTCTTTTACAATATCTTTTTGGCAGGGGCTGTTTTTTACGCTATGCTCTGTGTATTTTGAGGGCCACAGGCAAAAGCCGTCGTGATGCTTGGCTGTCAGGACCATTCCCTTCATCCCGGCAGATTTGATAGCCTCTACCCACTGGTCACAGTCCAAGCGGGTGGGGTTAAAGATGGATTCCGGTTCATCGCCCAGACCCCACTCCCGATCGGTGTAGGTGTTAGGACTGAAATGGATAAAAGCATAGCTCTCCATGTCGTACCAGGCAAGCTGATTGGGGGTAGGTTTTACATGGGCAGCTTCCCTAAGAAAAGAGATCATAATAACAACTCCTTTGCGCCTGTTGGTGGATTGTTGGTTTTAGCAGGCGTCCTTTTCGCAATAGAGTATAGCAGATGGCATTTCCCAGTGCAAGGGTTTCTTTATAAGAAAAATAAACAGTAGGTCTTTTCTCTGGTATTGCTGTGCTGTGGAAAACTATTGATACAAAGCGACAAAAAAGTAGCGTTTTATTCGGTGATTGAAAGATGATATAATTCCATAAAGGAAAAAAGTCTGTTTTTTGGTATGATATACTGAATTTAAAATGCAATTTCAGCCGATATTGTTATAATTTTAACAAAACCCTGGGCCGGGGGGATTTTGACTTACAGGCAACGCCTTTTTATGCAAAAGTAGTTTCGTCCGGGGAATAATGATATGCCTGTTTTTGTATTATTTTCAATTCTACAGGGAGGAAACAAGTATGCAGAAGCGAATCACAAATTTGCCGTTTCGGGGTACGCCAGAGCAGGAAGAAAAGCTGCGCGCTATCATTGCTGAGCATAAGGGACAGCAGGGCGCAGTAATGCCAGTGCTGCAAAAAGCACAGGAGGTGTATGGTTACCTTCCCATGGAGGTACAGGCCATGGTAGCAGAAGGGCTGGGAGTTTCACTGGAGGAGGTCTTTGGTGTATCCACCTTCTATTCCCAGTTTTCTCTTACCCCCAAGGGACAGTACAATATCTCCATTTGCCTGGGCACAGCCTGCTATGTAAAGGGTGCCGCCGCGCTGATGGATAAGGTAACGGAGATTTTGGGAATCCAGCCGGAAGAATGTACAGAGGACGGAAAATTTTCCCTTACTGCCTGCCGCTGCGTAGGTGCTTGCGGTCTGGCTCCGGTTCTTACGGTAAATGAGGATGTGTATGGCCGTCTGACCCCCGATGAAGTGCCGGGGATCTTGGCAAAATACCAATAAACCGCTATGCGGGAGCTTTCACTGAATGTGATGGATGTAGCCCAGAACTCTATTACGGCCGGAGCCTCTCTCATTGAGATCCGGGTGGAGGAGGACCGTAAAAAAGGGGAACTGGTCATCTATATCATTGATAACGGAAAGGGCATGAGCGAGGAGCAGGTGCAGCGGGTCATCGACCCCTTTTACACCACTCGTACCACCCGGAAGGTAGGGTTGGGCGTGCCGCTTTTCAAGATGGAAGCCGAAATGACTGGAGGAGATTTTTCCATCCAGTCCAAATTGGGGGAGGGTACCCAGGTGCGGGCCCGATTTCTCACTTCCCATGTGGATATGATCCCATTGGGAAATATTGACGATACCATCGTACTGCTGATTTCCTGTAATCCGGATCGGGATTTTCGTTTTGTCCACCAGGTGGATGGAGCGAAATTGGAGCTGGATACTCGCCAGCTTCGGGAAATACTGGGAGAGGATGTCCCGTTGAATACGCCGGATGTGGTCCAGTGGATCAAGGGCTATTTGCAGGAACAGATGGAAGAATTATTACAACAAGGAGGAGCATCGACATGAAATCTTTAGCGGAATTACAAGCGATTCGTGATAGAGCACGTGCGCAGGTCAGCCTGCGAGAAAATTCCGACAACAGCATCCGCGTGCTGGTGGGCATGGCTACCTGCGGTATCGCCGCCGGCGCACGCCCTGTCCTCACCACTATGGTGGATGAGGTAGCAAAGCGCCAGCTGAACAACGTAGTGGTGACCCAGACCGGCTGCATCGGCATCTGCCAGTTTGAGCCAGTGGTGGAGGTTGTCACTCCTGACGGAGAAAAAACGACTTATGTGAAGATGACCCCGGAAAAGGCGCTGCGGGTTGTGAACGACCATCTGGTAAACGGCAATGTGGTGACGGAGTACACCATCGGCGCCAACACATAAGAAGGAGGTTGCAGGAATGTTTCGTTCTAACGTACTGGTGTGCGGCGGTACCGGCTGCACCTCCTCCAACAGTGAGCTGATTATCCAGCGGCTGAAAGAGGAAATCAAGGCAAAGGGCCTTGAAAAAGAAGTCAATGTAGTGCGTACCGGCTGCTTTGGTCTGTGCGCTCTTGGTCCTATTATGATCGTTTATCCCGAGGGTTCCTTCTATAGCATGGTGACCCCCGAGGACGTGCCCGAGATCGTGGAAGAGCACCTGCTCAAGGGCCGTATTGTCAAGCGCCTGCTGTATCAGGAGACTGTGCAGGACGACAATACCATTAAGTCCCTGAACCACACCCCCTTCTATGAGAAGCAGAAGCGTGTGGCTCTGCGTAACTGCGGCGTGATCAACCCCGAGAAGATCGAGGAATATATCGCAGTGGACGGCTATGCCGCTTTGGGCAAGGCCCTCACCGAAATGACCCCCCAACAGGTCATTGATGAGATCACCAAATCCGGCCTGCGTGGCCGCGGCGGCGCCGGTTTCCCCACCGGTAGAAAGTGGAGCTTTGCCGCTGCCAACCATGCCGACCAGAAATATGTGTGCTGCAACGCCGACGAAGGCGACCCCGGTGCATTCATGGATCGTTCCGTTCTGGAAGGCGACCCCCATGCAGTGCTGGAAGCTATGGCCATTGCCGCTTATGCTATCGGCGCAACCCAGGGTTACATCTATGTCCGTGCCGAGTATCCCATCGCTGTTAAGCGTTTGCAGATCGCCATTGACCAGGCCCGTGAATATGGCCTGCTGGGCAAGAATATTTTTGACACCGATTTCTGCTTTGATATTGACCTGCGTCTGGGCGCCGGCGCTTTTGTGTGCGGCGAAGAGACCGCTCTGATGACCTCTATCGAAGGCAAGCGCGGCGAGCCTCGTTGCCGTCCGCCTTTCCCGGCAGTGAAGGGTCTGTTTGGCAAGCCCACCATCCTCAACAACGTGGAAACCTATGCCAATGTTGCCCAGATCATTTTGAACGGCGCCGACTGGTTCGCCTCTATGGGCACCGAGAAGTCCAAGGGCACCAAGGTGTTTGCTTTGGGCGGCAAGATCAAGCACACCGGCCTGGTGGAAGTGCCTATGGGTACCACCCTGCGCGAGATCGTCGAGGAAATCGGCGGCGGCGTACCCAATGGCCGTAAGTTCAAGGCAGCTCAGACCGGCGGCCCCTCCGGCGGATGTATCCCGGCAGAGCACCTGGATGTACCCATCGATTACGACAACCTGCTGGCTATTGGTTCCATGATGGGTTCCGGCGGCCTGATTGTTATGGACGATACCACCTGTATGGTGGATATTGCTAAGTTCTTCCTAGAGTTCACCGTGGATGAGTCCTGCGGTAAATGTACCCCTTGCCGCATCGGCACCAAGCGCCTGCTGGAAATCCTCAACAAGATCACCAGCGGCAACGGTACACTGGAGGATATCGACAAGCTGGAAGAGCTGTGCTACTACATCAAGGAGAATGCATTGTGCGGCCTGGGCCAGACGGCTCCCAACCCGGTGCTCTCCACCCTGCACTTCTTCCGTGACGAGTATATTGCTCACGTCACCGAGAAGCGCTGTCCTGCTGGCGCATGTAAGGCGCTGACCAACTATTACATCGAGCCTGACAAGTGTAAGGGATGCACCCTGTGCGCCCGTAACTGCCCGGTGAACGCTATTAGCGGCACCGTGAAGCAGCCTCATGTCATCGATACCAACAAATGCATCAAGTGCGGCGCCTGCATGGAGAAGTGCAAGTTCAGCGCCATTGTGAAGAGATAAGAAAGGAGTGTGCCTGAAATGGAAAATATGGTTAATATTAAAATCAACGGCATGCCCCTCTCGGTGCCCGCCGGTTCCACTATCCTGGAAGCTGCCCGCTATGCCGGGATTGATATCCCCACCCTGTGCTTCCTCAAAGATGTGAACCAGATCGGCGCCTGCCGTATGTGCGTGGTAGAAGTGAAAGGCGCCCGTTCCCTGGTTGCGTCCTGCGTATATCCGGTGAACGAGGGCATGGAAGTGTTCACCAATACCCCCAAGGTGCAGAAATCCCGGAAGCTGACCCTGGAAATGCTGCTTTCCGTCCATGACCGTCACTGCCTGTCTTGTAAGCGCAGCGGAACCTGCGAGTTGCAGGCTCTGTGCCAGGAGCTGGGCGTGGAGCAGGACGACCGTTTTGACGGCGATGTACCGGACAGCATTCTGGACGAGTCTTGCAGCCACCTGATCCGCGATAACTCCAAATGTATCCTTTGCCGCCGCTGTGTGGCTGCCTGTGAGCAGCAGCACGTGGGCGTCATCGGTCCCAACGGCCGCGGCTTTGATACTCATATTGCTTGCGCCTTTGAGCGCCCCCTGTCTGAGACCACCTGTGTCAACTGCGGTCAGTGCATCGTGGCATGTCCCACCGGCGCATTGCAGGAAAAAGACCAGTGCCAGGAAGTCATGGACGCCATCAACGACCCCGACAAAATCGTCATTGTCCAGACTGCGCCGTCTATCCGCGCTACCCTGGGCGAATGCTTTGGAATGCCTATCGGCACCAACGTGGAGGGCAAGATGGTTGCCGCTCTGCGCCGCCTAGGCTTTGATAAGGTCTTCGACACCGATTTCGGCGCCGATATGACCATTATGGAGGAGGCCACTGAGTTTATCCATCGAGTACAGAACAATGGTCCCCTGCCCATTATCACCTCCTGCTCTCCCGGATGGGTTAAGTTCTGCGAGCATTATTATCCGGAACTGCTGCCCAATGTATCCACCTGTAAGAGCCCCCAGCAGATGACGGGTGCTCTTATCAAGACCTGGTACGCAGAGAAGGAAGGCATCGATCCCAAGAAGATCGTCTCTGTTTCCATTATGCCCTGTACCGCCAAGAAGTTTGAGGTAGGCCGCGACGATCAGGATGCCGCAGGCGTTCCCGATGTGGATATTGCTTTGACTACTCGTGAGCTGGCTCGTCTGATTAAAGCTGCACAGTTGAATTTCGCCCGTCTGCCCGACGAGAAGTTCGACGATGCCATGGGTGTTTCCACCGGTGCAGCTGCCATCTTCGGCGCCACTGGCGGCGTGATGGAGGCTGCTCTCCGTACCGCAGCAGAGGTGTTGGAAGGCAAGCCGCTGGAGAAGCTGGAATTTAATGAGGTGCGCGGCACCGAGGGCTTCAAGGAGGCCGCCTATAAAGTAGCCGGCATGGACGTGAAGGTTGCAGTAGTTAGCGGCCTGAACAACGCCAATGCCCTGCTGGAGAAAGTCCGCAGCGGCGAAGCCGATTACCAGTTTATTGAGGTTATGTGCTGCCCCGGCGGCTGTGTCAACGGCGGCGGTCAGCCCATCCAGCCTGCAACCGTACGCAGCTTTACCGATTTGAAGGCATTGCGCGCTAAGGCTTTGTACGATCAGGATGAGGCTATGCCCCTGCGGAAGAGCCATGAGAATCCCATCGTAAAGAAGTGTTACGAGGAGTTCTTGGGCGAACCCGGCAGCCATAAGGCTCATGAGATCCTGCACACCAGTTATGTAGCCAGAAAGAGATTCTGATCCTTTTATAAATAGGAGACCCTCGGTTTTCCAAGAAGGGAAGGCCGAGGGTCTTTTATTCATCATGAACTGAATTGCTAAAAAAGCGGCGCTTCCTTTTTGGAAGCGCCGCTCTGTTTACATTACAGCTCTTTATTCAGTTTCCAATACCAAACGGAAGGTAAACTCCTGCTCGTCAAAGCGATACTGCAACTCCGGCAGAGGGCCGCAGCTGTTGGTGCCGATGCCGTTCTGTTTGTAGTCCAGGCAAACGACGGTGTAGCCGTTGGTCTCCAACTCATAGTCGTGTTTCTTTTCTGTCAGCTCTTCCTGGGTAAAAGGAGAAACAGAGAAGCTGAAAGGCTTGTCACTAGTAGCCTTCAGACCGGTCATGCCATCACTCACCACCACGTCCCGGGTGCCAAAGTGGCTTCCGTTCTCCTGAGGCTTAATGTAGTCCTCATGCTGGTCTTCCACGCGGGAAGCAAAGCGTCCCAGATAAGAAGCCAGATGCTTGTCACTGTAGCTTTCCATGGGGCCATAGCCGAAGTATTCCACTTCGGAGAAGGTCTCAGGCATAAACAGCCGCACACCAAAGCGGGGCAGAGAGAGGACATTGCCGCGATGTTCCGGCCAGATCTGCACACCGCTGCCGAATACGAAGTCGCTATTGCGCACACAGTGGAAGGAAGCATCCAGACGGCCGTTGGCGTCGATCTCCCAACGGGCGTCAATATCCAGAATCCGCTGAATGTAAATGGCGGCAATAGACAGGCGGCAAGTAATGACTGCCACTCCATTTTCCACCGAACCCTGAGATTCATACACCCGAACGGTGGTGCGGTCATAGCCGGCTTCCTGCCAGACATTACGGATATTCCGGTCATTGTCGGTGGGAGCGCGCCACAGGTTCCATTCCATAGGCAGGCTCAAAAGGGAAACATTGCGATTCACTAAGGAATCAAACAGGCCAGTCTTGCGGTTGAACTGATACAGGAAGGTGTCGCCGGAAACGGTGATATACCGGCCATCTTGCTGGACGCTGACAGTGCCGGAAGAGGCTGGAGCGATGGGAGCACAGGCAGGCTCGCCATAGGGGAACAGCTGGTCAAAGCCAGTCTCATGTCCAGTGGGCACAAAGGGGGCATCCTCCCGAGTGTAGGAAGCGATGAGCAGAGAGCCGCCCGCGGGCAGTTCAGCGGTAAAGGGAACAGCCTTTTCCTCATGAGGCAGGAGTTCCGGCAGCTCCAAAGTACCAGCTGCCACGGTCTCGCCGTCTACGGAAATGGTATAATCAGCGGAAACATAGGAGGAAAGCTCCGTAAAGTCCAGATTATTCTTGATATATAGCACACCGTCTTCCCAACGGGCTTTCAGTGGGCGAATACCATTCTTGTATTCCAGCAGGCCGGTATGAGGAGTACGGTCAGGGTACACCAGGCCGTCCATGCAGAAGTTGTCATCATGGGGGAACTCGCCAAAATCGCCGCCATAGCCATATTTGTCCAAGTTGTCGGGGGTACGGCCCTGATAGATGGCGTGGTCACACCATTCCCATACGAAGCCGCCGCAGAAGCCCGGGTATTTGTCCATCTGCTCCAGATATTCCTTTATGCCTCCAGGACCATTGCCCATAGCGTGGATGTACTCGCACTGAACAAAAGGCTTTCTGGCGCCGCTACCCATGGGGTCTTCGGAGCTGGCAAAGTAATCGTCAATGTACTCATTGGAAGCATACATCCGGCTGAACACGTCTATCATGGTCATGTCGTATGCCTTATCCTTTTCGCTGTGGAGCACACTCTCATAGTGGAGCAAACGGCTGGGATCGTAGGCTTTTACCCACTTGCCGGCGTTGACAATGTTGGGGCCATAGCCGGATTCGTTGCCCAAAGACCACATGGTGATGGCTACACAGTTTTTATCCCGCATTACATTGCGCTGAGAACGGTCCAAAATGGCCTTTTCAAAGCGGGGATCACGGGCAATATCGCCGTAAGTATCGTTGCCGCCATTATATACCGTTACCGTGCCATGACACTCCAGATCTGCCTCACCGATCATATAGAAGCCGTACTCACTGCACAGCTGGGGGAACCAGGGGGCGTTGGGATAATGGCTGGTGCGGATAGCGTTGATATTATGGAGCTTCATCAGGGCCAGATCCTTTGTGGCCTGCTGGCGGCTGATAGTGTATCCGGTAATAGGATCGCTGTCGTGGCGGTTCACGCCTCTAAAACGGATGATCTGCCCGTTAAAGTAAAGCACATCCCCCTTGACCTCAATGCGGCGCACGCCCACCTTTTGGTGGATGCACTCGTCTGGGGTCTCCAACAGCAACTCATACTGGTGAGGCATTTCCGCATTCCACAGCACAGGGTTATCCACGCTGAAAGAGAGCTTGCCGTTTTCAGCCTGTGCCTGCGCCAACAGATCGCCGTCGGGGGTAAACAACCGGGCGGAAACAGCGGGCTCGCCTACCGTTTCCAGATCAACGGTGATGTCTGCATGGGTGAAGTCATCATTTAGATCGGTATGTACAAAATAGTCGCGGACATAATTCTGGGGACGGAACAGCAGATACACGTCGCGGAAAATACCGGACATCCGCAGCTTGTCCTGATCCTCCAGATAGCTGCCGTCACACCACTTGAGCACCAGCACAAACAGCTCGTTTTCTCCTTCCTTTACCAGGTCGGAGATGTCGAACTCACTGGTGGAGTGGGAAACCTGGCTGTAGCCAGCAAACTCGCCGTTGACCCACAGATAGAAGCAGGAATCCACACCCTCAAAGTTGAGGAAGCAGCCCAGAGCTTTTTGGTCAGCGGAAAGGATAAAAGTGCGGGCATACAGGCCGCAGGGGTTATCCTCAGGCACATAGGGCGGATCAAAGGGGAAGGGGTACCTTACATTGGTATACTGATGATGGTCAAACCCTTGGGTCTGCCAGCAGGACGGCACGGGTATCTCTCCCAGATCGTCCAGATCAACCATAAGCTCGCCATTTTCTGTTTCGGGAAATGCATCGGCAAAACTAGGCTCATACCGAAATCCCCAAGTGCCGTTGAGACCCATTACACGAGAGGAAAGGCCCTCCCAGTCAGTCTCTCCTGGTGCACAGGGAATATAATAGGAACGGTTGGGACAGGTGCCTACATGGAGCACCTGTGGATCTTCGTGGAACTTGGTAAACTGCATTACAACGCCTCCTTAAAAACAGGGCTGAAGGGAATCTCTTTCCCCTTGACTTTGATGACCCTGTATTTTATCATTAAATAGATTGGACATAGATAAGGTCCAGGAAACCGGTTTCATAAAATGGAAACAACAATCCTTCGTCTCATGCTGATGTCCAGCACCATTATACACTGTTTTCTGTTAAAAAACAGGCATTTGCCTGCCAATGTTTGAATCACTTTTTTAGACAAATCTTACAACGCTCTAGAGGACAGGAGGTATTTATGACAATACAGGTAACCGTATGTATTATATATGTAATACTGGCAATGTTTTTCCTGCGCCGGTTGGGAACTGGTTTGCAAAAACCACCCAGCGCTGCTGGCACAATTTTAGCCGTTCTTTTAGGAGGAGCTTTGGTGCTTCGCCTAGTGTTGGGGTCTACCGCTACGGGATACGAAACCGACATCAATACTTTTAAGGCATGGGCCGGTCTTGCCGACAGTATGGGCCTCCAAAACCTATATTACAGCGATATTTTTCTAGATTATCCGCCCGGATACATCTATGTCCTCTGGCTGCTGGAAAAAGTACGGCAGCTTATGGGGTTGGATGCTTCGGGAGCAGGATTTACCCTGCTTATCAAGTTGCCCTCTATTTTTGCAGATGTGCTCTGCGGCTGGCTCTTATACCGCCTAACAGAAAAAAAGGCGGGGGAGACAGGGGCTTTGTTCCTTACCGGACTTTATCTGTTCTGTCCAGCAGTGCTTATCAACAGCACTGTGTGGGGGCAGGCAGATAGCCTGTGCGTACTGTTGCTTTTGGCAGCAATGCTGCTGCTTCGTCGGGAAGGCCCTCTGTGGGTAGCGGCTGCGGGTGCTCTTTATGGAGTGGGCCTGCTGATGAAGCCCCAGATGCTGCTGTTTGCCCCGGTTTTCCTGTTCTTTGTCCTGAAGCGCAGAGATTGGAAGGGCCTGGGATTGGGCCTTTTGACTGCGTTCCTCATGGTGTTTCTGTTGGCTCTGCCCTGCACCCAGAATTTTGACTTTACCTGGCTGTTCCAGCAGTATGCAGACACCATGGGATACTATAACTACTTTACCATCAACGCCTATAACCTGTATGGCCTTTTGGGGCTCAACTGGTTTTCTATGGAAGAGGTGCCCGGTTGGGTCTCCCCGGTGCTTACGGTAGTTTCTGCTTTGCTGGCAGTGGCGCTTTCCGGCGCATTGTACTGGAAAAGCAAAAAGAAAGAGGCCCTCTTTGCCGTCCCCTGCGTCATTATGGCCACCAT
The DNA here is from genome assembly GCA_944384915.1 of uncultured Clostridia bacterium. GTDB lineage: Bacteria > Bacillota > Clostridia > Oscillospirales > Acutalibacteraceae > Heritagella_A. The sequence goes on from CALWVH010000017.1 coordinate 30,737, forward strand.
TTATCTGTTTGCCCCCAAAATGCACGAGCGGTACCTATTCCCAGCCCTATTTTTCCTGCTGCTGTGCGCTGGACTTACCCGGGATGTGCGGCTGTATGTTTCCTTTTTGCTGTTTTCTGCCGTGCATTTCCTCAATGTATCCTTTGTATTGTACCTCAACAACAGCTATATAGAGCCCAATTCTCCGGTAATCCTTTGTCTCTCTGCCATGCACCTATTGCTTTATGGTTATCTGCTCTATGTCCTATACCGGGTGTTCTGGAAAGAAGAGGTGTTAACTTGGGCACCGTGGCAGGCAAACGCAACTGGGCCTGCTAGGGAACTTTCTTCTATGCCGGAGGCTTCTTCTGGGGAGCGGCGCATGACTTCCCGAGACTGGATCTTGGCGGGAATTGTAACCGCTGCCTATGCGGTGCTGGGGTTCTGGTGCCTTGGTTCCAACACCATGCCGGTGACCACGTGGGCGCCGGAGGTAGGGGAGAGCGTCACCGTTTCCCTTTCGGAAGAAGGAGGCGTGCTGCGGTATCTTCCCGGCCTGACAGTGCCGGTAAAGGGACAAGCCGCCCACACCGGTGTAGATGTGCGGGTGGAAGTTTCCAGCGATGGCAGCCAGTGGGTAGAAGCTGGTTCCCTTACAGACGACAGCGTGTTTGCTTGGCAGGAATTTTCCCTGCCAGAAGGGAGCGGTTATCTGCGGTTGACGGCATCTTCGGGCACACCGGTGCTCAATGAGATTGCGGTTACTTCTCTGGACGGACAAAGCCTCCTTTCTCTTACTCTGGTCGATGGGGAGGGGCAAGCCTTGTTGGATGAGCAGGGAGAGGCGCCTCTGCATCCCACATGGTATGATTCCACCTATTTTGACGAGATCTATCACGCCCGCACCGCCTATGAGCACCTGTTGGGGGCGGAGCCCTATGAAAACACCCATCCCACTTTTGGCAAGCTCATCATGAGCATAGGCGTCGTCCTGTTTGGCATGAACCCCTTTGGCTGGCGGTTTATGGGGGCACTGTTGGGCGTGCTCATGCTGCCGATTTTGTACCACTTCATTAAGCGGCTGTTTGGTAAAACCTGGCTGGCTCTGGCGGGTACTTTGCTCTTTGCGCTGGATTTCATGCACTTTACCCAGACCCGTATTGCCACTATTGACACCTATGCTGTGTTCTTCTTACTGCTTATGTATGACACCATGCTGTGCTTCTGCCAGCAGGATCTGCGGGGAGCACCCATGAAAAAGCTATTGCTGCCCCTTTTGCTGTGCGGGGTATTCACCGGGCTAGGCATTGCCTCCAAGTGGACGGCAGCTTATGCCGCGGTGGGGCTGGCGGTGCTGTTCTTCTGGAGGCTGTTCCAGGCTTGGCGCACCTGTCCCGATGGGGAAAAGATCGCCCTGCGCCAGCGCACCTTCCGGCTGATTTTGTGGTGCTGCCTCTTCTTCCTGCTTATTCCCTTTGGCATCTATTATGCGGCGTTTTTGCCGGTGCTGCTGCTCCCGGGGCACGACGCCTCTCTGGCTGGCTGGTGGGGCTATCAGATCCATATGTACAACTACCACTCGGGCCTACAGGCGGAGCACAGCTTTTCCTCCTCCTGGTATCAGTGGCCGGTAATGTCCCGTCCGGTGTGGTATCACATCACCTATCATTATGAAGGCGTTCCCAATCAGGTGTGTACCATCTCCGGCTTTGGAAACCCGATTTTGTGGTGGGGCTCTATCCCGGCGTTATTCTTTAGCGTATATCAGTGGCTGAAAAATCGCAGCCGCAAGGCGGGATTTATCATGGTCGGATTTTTGGCGGCATACCTGCCTTGGGTGTTGGTATCGCGTCTTACGTTCTTGTATCATTATTTTACGGCCCTGCCCTTTGCCCTGTTGGCATTGCTGTTGCTGTTCCATTGTTGGGAGGAATCTGGCCGGTATACCCGCAAATTTGCTGTGGGGAAATGGGCCATTACAGCGCCGCAAGTCTCCATGATGGGAGTGTTGGTATTGGCTGGAATCTTACTGGCAGTATTTTTCCCAGTGATTTCCGGCGCGGCTACCACGGCGGACTATGCTCATAGCCTGCAATGGCTTCCGGGTTGGTTCTTCTGCGGTTGAGGACTGTGTCCCTGTCCGTTGATCTTTTTTGAATAAAAGGCCGGTGCTGGATTTGACAGTACCGGCCTTTGGTATGATATGGCTTTGGTTCCTCTATTGACAGGATTAGGGGGTAATGTTAAGCTGATAATAGTTAGATTTTTCTAACTGTTGAATAAGGATAAGAATTTTATGATAGATAGGAGGACTTCGTATGCCCCTTGAGATATGGCAGGGACTATGGATTCCCTTTGCTGGAACTACATTAGGGTCGGCTTGTGTATTTTTTATGCGCCGGTCGTTGAATTTATTGGTACAAAGAGCCCTCACCGGCTTTGCCGCAGGTGTGATGGTAGCGGCTTCCATATGGAGCCTGCTGCTGCCTGCTATGGAGCAGGCAGCAGACATGGGTGACTGGTCGTTTTTGCCCGCTGTTATAGGCTTTTGGTTGGGAATTTTATTCCTTCTGGGGTTGGATCGACTCATCCCACACCTGCACCGTGACAGTTCAGAGGCGGAGGGAATAAAAAGCAGCTTTGGCAGGACGACCATGCTGACCTTGGCAGTGGCGCTACATAACCTGCCGGAAGGAATGGCTGTAGGTGCTGTGTATGCTGGTTTGATTTCTGGAGAAAGCGGAATCACATTGGCAGGGGCTTTGGCCCTTTCTTTGGGAATCGCTATACAGAACTTTCCGGAAGGCGCCATTATTTCCATGCCCCTAAAGGCAGAGGGGCTTTCCAAAAGCCGCTCCTTTGTATACGGGATGCTGTCTGGTGTTGTCGAACCGTTAGGAGCGCTTTTAACCATTTTGTTGGCGGGGATTATGGTTCCAGTGCTGCCCTATGCTTTGAGTTTTGCCGCAGGCGCCATGGTGTATGTAGTAGTAGAGGAATTGATCCCGGAAATGTCGGTGGGAAAGCACTCGAATCTAGGAACCGTTTTCTTTGCGGTAGGTTTTACTTTGATGATGACACTGGATATAGTGTTGGGAGGATAATAACGGTAAAAAACCGCGCTCAGAAAGGGGACGTTGATCTCCTTTAACGGGGCGCTGCGCAGGAATATAATACAATAAATTACACCGTGTACAAGGAGGAACAAAGTATGCCGCTGAATGTAGATCTATCTTCTCTCTGCCCTGAGTGGCGGATACTTTTGGAACGATATGATCATCTCAATCGAGTAGCCAAAAAAGGGCAGATCCTTTTTGCGGGCAGCAGCCTTATGGAGCAATTCCCGGTAAACGAGCTAATGAACAGTCTGGGGGTCCCCGGGTGTGTATATAATCGAGGAGTGGGAGGATATACCACCGACGACCTTCTTCGTACCATGGACATCTGTATTTTTGACCTAGAACCCCGCAAGCTGTTTTTGAATATCGGCACCAATGATATCGGCGCGGGAAGGCTGGAGAGTCTGCGGGTAAATTATCGGGAAATTTTGCGCCAGATTAAAGAGCGCCTTCCTGAAACTCGCCTATACCTACTTGCATACTATCCCTGTAATCCCCAGGGGTTACAGGCTTCGGAAGAGGAAAGGGCACAGGCGTTCCGTTATCGGACCAATGAAACCATCCGGGAATGTAACCGCTGGGTAGAAAAACTGGCTCATGAAATCGGCGCTGTGTATCTGGATCTGAATGCTCCCTTGCAGGACGCCCAAGGTTGCCTGAAACTGGAGCTCACCACAGATGGAATCCATATGTACCCGGACGCCTATGTGCCGATTTTGGAGCAGCTTATCCCGTATCTTGAGTAAGCGTTTTTAAGTCGGAGATACCTTGGCCAAGTCGGCAGTGCGCTGGGCCAGATGGGAGATGGCCACAGACCCTAAACCATCTACGCCGGAGAGAAGACGGTCGTGCAGAGGTTCAGTCCAGTGAGCGGGGAGTTTTTTGGCTCCCCAGAGGACACCCAGTATGGAACCGATAGTGGCAGCATTGCAGTCCGTATCAAAGCCGTATAGGATGCCAAAGGAAAGAGAAGCCGAAAGGTCTTTTTCACCATACAACAGTCCCACCGTCACCAACATGGCATTGGAGATCACATGGCACCAGTCATGGGGATTGTTTTCGTCCCAGTGCTCTCGGATGGCCTTGATGGCGTCTTCTGGACCGGCCCCCTTTTCCTTTAAGAAAAGAAGCAGGCGGATGCTCTCTGCCAGCCGGCATTGGGGTGGGATCATATCCAGTCCGGCCCGGATAATGGTGGGAATGTCCTCCACTACAAAAGCGGCTGCGATCATAGCGGCCACAAACATCTCTCCATAGATACCATTTTTGGTGTGGGAAATATAGGCGTCCCGAAGGGCCATTTCCGAGGCAGTTTTGGGGTCGCCGGGGTTAATATAACCGAAAAGGTCTGCGCGTATCTGGGCGCCGATCCACTCCCGATAAGGATTGCAGAAAAGGGCAGATTGAGGAGGAAGGTACAGTTTGCAGAGGTTTAGGTAGGCGATGCGTTCGGCAGTGCAGGTGTGCAGCAGGGGCAGACTGGAAAGCCAGCATTCTGCCACGTCCTCTGGAGTAAAGTCCCGGCCGTATTTTTCCACCAGACGCAGGGCGAGTACCGTATAATTGGTGTCATCGTCTTCGGGCATACAGGCTACATTATTGATCCAGCTTTTTTTCTCTGCTCCATAGGGGCCACCCTCATCGGATACGTCATACCGCTCTCTGACTTCTGAGGGAAGCTGGGAGGTAAAATACGTGTGGATAGGATAATTTCCGCTTTCCTTTAGTAGGCCGAGAATCCTTTGAGACCGCCAGCCTTCTACCGGTTGCCCCAGCAGGCAGCCGCAGCAGCGTGCCAGCCATCCGCCGTAGATACGGTCATATAATTCTGTTTTTTCCCCTTTCCATTGGGGAAGAGAAATCTGGCAGGGGCGGGCGTCCAGAATCTCTGAAAATCCCTCTGGCTCTATGTAGGGGTAATCGGGGATGGTAGGAAGAGTTTGGACATCCCGATATAATGCAATCGCTTCATGCAGGGCATGACGGTCATTGGCCGCCATGCCTTTTAGTTTTTCTGCCCGGCTTTTGATAGCGTCCGTCAGGGCTTTGCCTTCATCCTGGGCCTGTCGCAGCTCAATTTCCAAATCAGCAAGTCCATTCATCCACGGTTGGTGTAGCAACATAATAGAATTCCCTCCTTAGAGCGATCCAGAATTTTATACTGCCTTCAGTATATCGTAGCCAGACTGGAAAGGCAAGGAAAGCAATGCGAAAGAAAAATTTTTGCTTTTTAGAGAACTTTTTCCGGTATTGGGACAAAATAAGCAGAAGAAGGCGGAGAGTGCTGATTAAAAAATGATTGGGATTTCACAAATCATTTACAAATAAAAACTTGACAATTCCGGTAGAGAGTGGTAGAGTATAGACAAGGTTTAGCACTCGAAGCAAAAGAGTGCTAAAACGAAAATAACATGAGGTGAGGAGATATGGAGCTGAGTGCACGCAGGGAGAAGATCCTTGCGGCAGTGGTAGATGCATATGTGGAGACCGGCGATCCGGTAGGCTCCAAAGGCATTGCCGCCCAGCTGGGGGTCTCCTCTGCAACTGTCAGAAATGAAATGGCGGAGCTTTCCCTGTTGGGACTGCTGGAGCAGCCCCACACTTCCGCAGGCCGGGTCCCCTCCCAAAGAGGATATCGGTTGTATGTGGATCATCTGATGGAGCCAAGGCCCTTGGAGACGGGGGAAAAAAGGCTGCTGGATTCCATGTTGGTGACCAACGCCTGCGATCCCGAAAAGCTCATGGCCAATGCCACCCAGGCGCTGGCCAGTGTGACCCGGTTTGCGTCGGTTTCCACCACCCCCAGCGGGCGCACGGCTTTTATCCGTGCGGTGCAGTTTGTACAGACTAGCCGCCGTACGGCTATGGTGCTGCTGATGTCCTCAGCCGGTACCATGAAAAACCGGGTGTTTCACTGTGACTTCGATTTAACACCGGAGATCCTACGGGTGTTCTTCCGAATCCTTAATGAGAAGCTAGTGAACCGGCCGGTGGCCGACATTACTCCGGCGTTTATCCAGTCGCTGGCAGTTTCGCTGGGCGAAATGGCAATGCTGATGTCCTCGGCGCTGATGGCACTGCTGGATGTAGCAGAGGATACCCGGGAAACCGCGGTTTGCCAGAGTGGCCAGATGAACCTGCTGTTCTATCCCGAATATGAGCGGGGGACCGCTCGGCGGGTAATGGACTTCTTGGAACGCCCCAGCGAGCTGGTAGACCTGCTGACACAAGACCCCGGCAGTGTACGGGTGCTTATCGGTCAGGAAAGCCGGACGCCAGAGCTGGCAGGTTCCAGCGTGGTGATTTCCCGGTACGCGGTAGGCGGTCAGGATGCCGGTGCGTTGGCGGTCATTGGCCCCACACGGATGGAATATGCAAAAGTGATCTCCCGTCTTTCCTATCTGTCCAAGGCTGTGGGAAAAATGCTCACAGTGTTGATGCGGGAGGAATAGAAATAAATACGCTACTATGATTGAGAGGAGCGATGGTTTTGGCAGAACAGGATATCAAAAAGGAGCCTGTGCAGGAGCCGGAAACGCCCGATACCCCCGAGGTTGAGCCAGAGGAGCCACAGAAGGAGGAGAAAAAGGGCCGTAAGGTTTCCCGAAAGGAACTGGAAGAGGTGCAGGCGGAGCTGGAAAAAACCCAGAAGGAGCTGGCAGCACTCAAAGACCAGTATCTGCGCACTCGGGCGGAATACGACAACTTCCGCAAGCGCACCGAACGGGAAAAAGCCGCCATCTATGGCGACGGTACTTCCGATGCCATCAAGGGAATGCTCCCGGTAGGAGATAATCTGGAACGGGCTTTGGCCCAAAAGGATTGCTCCGTGGAAGACCTGATGAAGGGCGTGGAAATGGTGCAGACCCAATTTCTGGAGTCCCTGAAAAAGCTGGGGGTGACCCCCATGGGCAATGTGGGCGATGAGTTTAATCCGGAGCTTCACAATGCGGTTTCCCACATTGAGGATGAGAATCTGGAGATCAACGTCATCAGCGCAGTATTCCAGAAAGGCTATATGCTGGGGGATAAGGTAGTGCGCCACGCAATGGTGCAGGTAGCCAATTAGCCCCAGTAAATAAAAAAGAATTTTCCTAATAGTTTGAGATAGAGTAAACACACATTCATAGAAATGTGCATTACATGGAGGTAATGAATTATGGCAAAGACAATTGGTATTGACCTTGGTACTACAAACTCCTGCGTCGCTGTTATTGAAGGCGGCGAGCCCGTTGTGATTGCAAACGCCGAAGGCGCCCGCACCACTCCTTCTGTTGTTGCTTTCGCGAAAAACGGCGAGCGTATGGTTGGCCAGGTTGCAAAGCGTCAGGCTATCACCAACCCCGACCGCACCGTTTCTTCCATTAAGAGAGAGATGGGTTCCGATTACAAGGTAAGCATCGACGGCAAACAGTATACCCCCCAAGAGATTTCCGCAATGATCTTGCAGAAACTGAAGACAGACGCTGAAGCCTATCTGGGCGAGACTGTCACTTCCGCTGTTATCACGGTTCCCGCATATTTCACCGACGCACAGCGTCAGGCAACCAAGGACGCAGGCAAGATTGCCGGTCTGGATGTCAAGCGTATCATCAACGAACCTACCGCAGCTGCACTGTCCTATGGCATTGACAAGGGCGACGAGCAGAAGGTCATGGTGTATGACCTGGGCGGCGGTACCTTCGATGTGTCCATCATCGAGATGGGCGACGGTGTGCAGGAAGTTCTGGCAACCGCTGGTAACAACCGTTTGGGCGGCGACGACTTCGACAAGCGCATCATGGATTGGCTGGTAAGCTCCTTCAAGATGGAGACCGGCGTAGACCTGTCCGGCGATAAGATGGCGATGCAGCGTTTGAAGGAAGCCGCTGAAAAGGCAAAGATTGAGCTGTCCGGTATGACCACCGCCAACATCAACCTGCCCTTCATCACCGCTGATGCTACCGGCCCCAAGCACCTGGATATGACCCTGAGCCGTGCAAAGTTCAACGAGCTGACCAGTGACCTGGTAGAAAAGACCATGGGCCCGGTTCGTCAGGCTCTGTCCGACTCCGGCCTGTCTATCAATGATATCAACAAAGTCCTGATGGTGGGCGGTTCTTCCCGTATCCCCGCTGTTCAGGAAGCTGT
>CALWVH010000018.1 GCA_944384915.1 uncultured Clostridia bacterium
GCTCTCGCGGAGTCTTAGACTCTTTCCCCACGTGGCGCTCGTCCGGCCGCTGGGACCTGTCGGACCAGTGGGGCCTGTCGGACCGCTGGGACCTGTCGGGCCGCTGGGACCTGTTGGGCCAGTGGGACCTGTTGGGCCGGTGGGACCTGTCGGGCCGGTGGGACCTGTCGGGCCAGTAGGACCTGTTGCACCGCTGGGACCTGTCGGGCCGCTGGGGCCTGTCGGACCGGTGGGACCTGTCGGGCCACTGGGGCCTGTCGGACCGGTGGGGCCTGTTACACCGGCGGGACCTGTCGGACCAGTAGGGCCTGTTACACCGCTGGGGCCTGTCGGGCCGGTGGGGCCTGTTGCACCAGTGGGACCTGTCGGGCCCGTTGCGCCTCTTGCACCTACAGGGCCCTCAATACCTTGAACTCCCTGTATGCCTTGTGGTCCGGTAGGACCTGCAGGCCCCCGAGGACCTGTCGGGCCGGTGGGACCGGGAACACAACAAGGACCAGGAGGGCAGCAGGGATCAGGACGACAGCAAGAGTCAGGAGGGCAGCAGGGGCCTGGTTTGGGCCAGCACGAATCCCCACAGTGGCATCCGCATCCTTCGGACGGCCTGTAAATGTTCATATGGGATTCTCCTCTCTGTTTTTTTGCGGGACGTTGTTCAAACGATCCCACTCTCCCCAATGTATGCGGAAACACAGAAAAAGGTGAGAGGCTGTCCCTTTTGCGCAGGAAACGCTGTACTTTTCACCCAGCGTCTGGTATCATAGAAATAGAACCTGAGATCGATTTTCTGTTAGATTTTTTCCAGGAAACCGCCATGCAGATACAGAAAGGACAGGAGAACTATGGCCACTCTTACTACCCCGCAGACCAATTTTTCCGCCGAGCCGGCCGAAAATGAACTGTTCAAAAACCTGCGGGAATTTTTGGAGCTGCAGCATCTCTACAGCGCCGCCATCCGAGAGATCCAGACCAAACTGGAGATCCTCAACGAAGATTTTAATGTACGATTTGCTCGCAATCCTATCCACCATATCGAAAGTCGTCTGAAATCCTCTGCCAGCATTTTGAAAAAGCTGAAGAAAAAAGGCTGCGAAATCAGCATTGAATCTGCTCGAAAAAACCTCAACGATATTGCCGGTATCCGAGTGGTGTGCTGCTACATCGATGATGTGTATGATGTGGCGGATATGCTTCTACGGCAATCAGATATTCACTTAGTAAAGGTGCAGGATTATATTAAAAATCCCAACTACAATGGCTATCGCAGTCTACACCTAGATCTTTCTATCCCCGTATTCTTATCGGAAAGCACCGAACAAGTCACTGTGGAAGTGCAGATCCGCACGGTAGCCATGGACTTCTGGGCCAGCCTGGAGCATGACCTGCGGTACAAATCAGATAAGAACATCCCGGCAGATATTTGCAAGGCTATGTTGGAAAGCGCCGCCGCTATCGCAGATATTGATGTGCGGATGCAGGAGATCTACCGAGAAATTCAAAAGCTAGAATAAAAAAGGCCGCCGCCTGTAGAGTGTATATCCTACAGGCAAGCGGCCTTCGTTTTTATAGATACGTGATGGTTTGATCTTCACCGAAATATAGTTCCTGCTTTGAGTCGTTTAAAAACACCGGAAGCATTTCCCGAAAACCGGAGGGTAACTGCTGACTTTCCAGTTCTTCTAAAGACATCCAACGCACTTCTCCTTCTGAAGAACTGCGCAAATCGCCGGTAAACTGTCTGGCTTGAAAAAGCAGTACCACATACCGGCACCCATCCTCCAGAAAAAACTGCTTGATCCCGCAGATTTTAGGATTCTGGATAGTCAAACCGCTTTCTTCCCAAACTTCCCGGATGACAGATTCTACAAAAGACTCTTTGGGTTCCACATGGCCGCCGGGGAAGCACCAGCCCTCCCAATCTCCACCATGCATCTGAACCAGCACTCTGCCTTCCTCATCGATCACCATACACATATTTGTCAGGATCGTAGATTCCATTAACTTTCCTCTCAGTTAAAAAGGGGATCAGGATACACGCCAGCCTCCGTCATAGAGCGCAGGGCCTCCTGTACCACTGGCTTATCCTCCCGGTAAGTAACGCCATACCATTTGTCATGAGAGCGCAGTACCTCCACTTGGGCTTTTTCTTCGTCCAACAGTTGGTTTACTACTCCCGGCAAGAAATACTCTCCCTTTAGAGGATTCTCCTGCAAAGCGGTATCCAAAAAAGCACCAAAACGGTTTTTCAGTTCTGTCATAAAGGAAGCGGGGAATCCCCAAAGATTCATGGACACCACGCTGTTTTCATCGATGTCTACCCAGCTTTCTCCTCCATCCTCGCTGTAACGAGCGCCATTGGGGGCTTTTTCAATGCGGGTACGCTCGGTGATGCCTGCAAGGAAATCCCCTTGCAATTCACACACGCCCCGGGATACATAGCCGTTGTCCGTCAGAGTATTCTTTAGGATATACCCTACCATTGCCAACCGGCCGGTTTCTTCCTCTTTCAGCGAGGTGAGAAACCGATAGATAGCTGCAAAGGCTTCCCGACCATAAAAATCATCGGCATTGATAACAGCAAAGGGGGCGTCAATCAGATTGCGGCAAGCCAGTACTGCATGACCGGTACCCCAGGGTTTGACCCTTCCTTCCAGCAGAGAATATCCTTCCGGCAAATCCTCCAGATCTTGAAAGGCATACTGCACCTGCATATAGCGGCTCATACGGTCGCCAATGACCTCACGGAAATCCTGTTCATTTTTCCGCTGGATAATAAAAATCACGCGCTTAAATCCGGCACGCATGGCATCAAACAAGGAATAATCAATGATAATTTCCCCGTTTTTGCCCACAGGGTCAATCTGTTTCATGCCGCCGTACCGGCTGCCCATTCCTGCTGCCATGACCACTAAGATCGGTTCTTTGTTCATGATGATATGTTCCACCCTTTCACATGATATTTACAGGGGTTTTACTCTATTATACTCTGTCTCATAGAAAAAAGCGAGACCTGTAAATAAAACAGACGGCCTTCTGCAAAAGAAGGCCGTCTTGTATTCTTTTAAAATTATTCCGAAGTAGTGGAGCTTTCCTCACCATCTGTCTCATAGATAATACGATGGATATGATCGCCAGCTGCCTCCAGATCATACTTCCAGACCCAGGCGCCCTCGTCTACTCCACCCCAGGCATTCTCTTCTTCGCCAGGGATGGTATAAGTCTCCAATGTGGGATTGGAAGCCATAATGCTAGCCAGCGAAATCATCTCGCCATAATCCAGAGAAGTGGTTACCAGCGGGGCCATCTGCTTAATAAAGTTGGGATATTCTGCCACACCCATAGCCTGTACCTTGGCAAGGATTGCCTGCAGCACTTCCTGCTGGCGTCCTGCACGAGCGGCATCGGTTCCAATATTACGGATACGGGCATAGGAAACCGCCTGATCTCCATTCAGAGTAACCATTCCTGTTTCATACAAGTCCTTATCGTAAATATCGATACCATGCATATGGAAATTGATTTCTTCCAGTTCCTCTTGGGTTACGTCGATTTCCACACCGCCTACTGCGTCAATTACATCTGCCAGCTGGTCAAAATTCACACGGACATAATCCCGGACATCCAGATCAAAATTCTGGTTTAGGGTCTTAATAGCCAACGGAGCGCCACCCCACCAATAAGAAGTGGTGATTTTGGCTTTTCCGTAACCTTCTACCTGTACCTGGGTATCACGCAGAATCGAAATTAACTTTAACTTATTATGTTTTTTATCCACAGAAAGGATCATGGTAGCGTCCGCATGACCCTGATCGTCATGGGTACGGGAGTCAATGCCATACAGGGCAATATTGGTTATAGAATCGTCCCGGACCTTTTCTTCGGTTGACTGGATACCTAATTCTTCATCCGATTTTGGAAAAGTAGTATCGATGTTCAGATCCCCCAGGAAATACCAGCCGGCACATACCAAAGCACCTGCCAAAATAAGGAAGACAGAACAAACTGTAAGAAGAGCTTTTTTCCAGCCCTTCATCTTTTTCTTAGGCTTACGGTTTTTTCCTCCGCCGTTACCGGAAGAATAACTGTAAATATCGACATACTCCTGATTGGGCATGAACTTCACTCCTTATTTTACGTTGTCGGACACGAGTCCGAAGAATGTAAAACCACTCACCAGCATCATTAGGATTACCGGCAAGTATTGAAGATAACATAAAATTGCATCGGAATTGTATCCAAACAGAAGTAATTTGTAACTTTTTTTTGAATTTTGTCAATTCAAAAAAAGATCCGGATTTGACTCTGTGTTTCAAAACCGGATCTTTCCTAGCTTCATCATCCTTTTTCTTCTCTCGATTTTGGAAAATCCAATAAGGAGATCAAGCACTGGGGGGTATTTTCCTGTAATTCCAATATGGGGCCGGGATCAGGCATATTTTCCAGATAGTGGGCGTCGCTGTCCTGAAGCAGCCGCATCCCCAAAAGCTCTGGATATAACGTCAGCATTTTTTCCCGGTCAGCCCGAGGGCTGAGCTCTGCTGTGGGAAAACCGATCTCTGGCGGGATACTGCCCAAACTGGCGGTAATACTGTAAGAATCCTTATCCACATGAGCGGGAAAAGCTGTGCCGCCATAGCTTCTTGCCAAAGACAACACCTCATACACGCCAATATCCGCCGCTGCAATGAGAAGCTGTTCTTCCTTTCCTATGGGCCGGTCTTCTTCGTCCAGCACGGCCTGTTCCCCAAAAATTTCCGGCCGGTTAGGGATATTGGGAGAATGCTCCTTCACCCACTCACTAAAAGCCAGCGCCGCTTCTACTGTGGGGAACAGACACACCACATGGGCTTCTTCACGGGTGCACAGCTCCATCCCAGGCACCACTGTAATCCCCAGCCGCTCCCCCACCTTCACCGCCGCGGGAGTGTTCCGGCAGCTATTATGGTCCGTGAGGGCGATAATATCATATCCCAGCAGCTTCGCCATCCCCACCAGGTTGTTAGGCGTCATGTCCATGTCGCCGCAGGGAGAAAGGCAGGAATGCAGGTGCAGGTCATACCGCAGCTTCATCAGGGCGCCTCCGGCAAAAGACGGGAGATCTTTACCGCCATAGCATAGGTATCTTCTTCTGTGGTGAGCACGGGTATCCCCTGCTGGTTGGCACGGTTCCGGGCATCCTCATCCAGCGCCGCCGATTCTGTCAGCACAATGCAAGCTGCGTCTGTGAGAGAGGCTACCGCAATAGCGTTGATATTGCCCATGACCGTAAGCCACACATCGCCGCTCTCTGCCCGGGCCATAACCCAGCTTAAAAGATCTCCGGCATAGCAGCCGGTGATCTCTCGATCCAGCTCTTCTTCTCCGGCCAATACCGAAAGGGAAAGCTGTTCTTTTAACTCCTGAACTGTCATGGAATCACTTCCTTCTGGTTCGTTATTGCTTTATTCCTTTTCTCCTCCAGAAATATTCTTGAAAATATCTGCCATCTGTTGAACCTCCTGGCGAAGCACGAACACACAATCGCTTTCCTTGGCCAATCCCTTCACTACGTCCTCCGCCAACGCCTTACAGGAAGGCGCTCCACAAGCACCGCAGTCCAAGCTGGGGAACTTCTCGCAGATATCATCGATATCCATCATCATCTGCATCGCTTCCCCCAAATCTTCCGAAAGGGTGAGCACTGGAGAAAATTGCAGGGATTCTTGCCAGTTCATCCCCTGGGGAATCTCCTCCCGCAGGTGGTTTTTGGAAACCGGCAGGTATTTGCGCAGTCTCTGGAGCCGTGCCTTTGCCACATAGGCGTTTTCTACGCACAGCACGCCCCCTACACAGCCTCCCGAACAGGCGTTAAGCTCAATGAAATCCAATTCCCGGATGCGCTCGTCCTCCAGCTCCTCCAACACTCGGATCACATTTTCAATGCCGTCGGCCGCCAGATATTTATCATTAAGTAACGCTGCTGCTTCGCCGCCGCTGGAAGCCCAACTCACACCGATGATGCCCGATTCGGAAATGGGCTCAATTTGCTCCAGCTTATCCATTTTGGAAGACAGAACCGGGAATATCTCGCTGATCGCGATAGCTCCATCCACCATGGATTTTTCCACGCCGATTGGCCGTTTGATGTCTGTTACCTTAGCAGGGCAAGGGGTAATAAAAAAGCAACCGATCTTATCTAAGGGCAGCCCGGTCTTTTTGGCTGCCTCCGTTTTTGCAAAACCTGCTGCTGTCTCCATGGGAGAGCGCAGAGGCAGCACATGGGGACACAGATCGGGGAACCGCACTCGGATCAGCCGTACTACTGCCGGACAGGCGGAACTGATTACCGGCCGGGGCAGAGAATCGTCCGCCATTAGGCGGCGGGTAGCCTCCGACACCAGTTCAGCAGCCCGAGACACTTCAAACACCTCGTCAAACCCCAGTTTTTTCAGACCTGTAAGGACGAAATCAATATCGTCCAGATTGTTGAACTGGCCATAAAGGGCAGGGGCCGGCAGAGCAATGGTATAGGCAAACTCTTTTAATTTTTCCAAATGGTCAAATTTTGTTTTTTTGGCATGGTGCGGACACACCCGGATACATTCTCCGCAGTCGATACATCGCTCGGAAATGATCTGCGCCTTTCCGTCCCGCACCCGGATCGCCTCTGTAGGACACCTCTTAATACAGTTGGTGCATCCGACACACTTATCCTTTTCCAGCGTGACGGAATGAAAAAACAGATCCAACTCCTCGCCTCCCATCACGATTTGTGATTGACAAGCACTGTCATTTTCAAGGTGGTACCCTTGCCCACCTCCGTATCAATGGTCATCTCGTCGGTATATTTCTTCATATTGGGCAGGCCCATTCCTGCCCCAAATCCCAGGGAGCGCACCTGATCCGGCGCAGTGGAATATCCAGCCTGCATGGCCTTTTCCACGTCTGCGATCCCCGGCCCATGGTCCTCCAGTACGATATCCACCCGCTCCGGCTCAATGGTCACAAACGCCTGACCACCTCCGGCATGGATTACCATATTGATCTCCCCTTCATACATGGCAATGGCCACTCTTCGGATGGCGTCTGGGTCGTATCCCAGCTTTTTCAGCTTCCGCTTTACATCACTGGATGCTTCCCCAGCCCGGGTAAAATCGTCCCCCGGCACCTCATATTTTAAGGAAAGCCCACTCATTCCTTCTCACATCCTCCCCGAAGTCCTGCCTCATACAGCATTCCACAGGCGGTAAACATCCGGTAGCGGGTTTGCAAAACGGTAATGTCCTTCTGCTCTGCCAGCCGGAGCACCATAGGGTCTGCCTCTTTACCACGCACAAAGATGATGCAATGCATATCCATCATCTCGGCAGTACGCACCACTTGGGGATTCATCAGACCGGTAAGCAGCACCGACTGATCTTTAACAAATGCCAGAACATCGCTCATCATATCACTACCACAGGCGGTTTTCACCTCGGTATCCATATCCCCCTCCACCAGTACATCGGCTTGCAGGATGGCGGCGACATCGCTGATCTTCATGAAGAAGCCTCCTTTTTGTCTTAATATTGATAATTTTTGAAAGCACAAAGGGATTCTTTCGGTTTTCCAATAAAAGAGCCTATGGGCTCCTACTCGTGCTGTTTGTTATGGGCGAAGGGGCATCACCATATTCCATGTGTGGGTAAATTGATAAGGGGAGTCCCCGTTCCCGGTAGCCAGATAAAGATGGGTAGGATGGCCATCCTGCAAGAGAAGGAAGGGGCGCTCCAGATTACACTGGGTAGTCACACTTCCATCGTTCCAATGAACTGTGCGGCTATAGGCCTTTGGCTCCTCTGCAAACTCCCAGTGAAGGCAATCTTCGCTTTCACCGTACAGCCCTGCCCCCCATTCGCCACAGATCCCGCCAGATTGATTTTTAAAATCATCCTTGATGAGCAACCGGAACTTCCCATCCTCATACCAGAGATAAGGGTCTTCCAAATGGAAATCCGGATTGTCGAAGGAAAAAATCGGCTCCTCTGATAGGCGACGGAACTCACCGTCCGGTCTGTCTGCCACTGCCACACCGATCTGAAGGGTACCGCCTGCAAAACTCCGGGACTTATACAGCATATAGGTGGTCCCATCAGACAGGATCGCCACTGCCGGATTGGTGGTGGCGGTACAATCCCAGCGAGAGCAGTCACGAGGTTCCAAAAGCGGGGTATCCCGTCTTTCCCAGGGACCAAAAACCGAATGGGAAACTGCTAAACCAATGCGTTTGCGGTTCCAAAGCTCTGTAAACAGACCAGGGTCTACATTTTCCCCGTGGGTAGGGGTACCCTCAGGATAACTGGTACCCATGTAATAAAGATAATAGGTGCCGTTCCAGTACCGTACATAGGGATTATGCGTGTTCATCCCATCAAAATACTGGGGGCCGCGCCTGGGCAATACCGTTTCTTCCAGTTGGAAGGGGCCTTCCGGGGTATCACTGGAGGCCCTCACCACCCGGCAGTCAGTGAGCCAGTTCATACCAAATCCCAACTCCCGATCCCAGCAGGAAGCAAACATATGGAACCGTCCATCCTCCCCTTTGACTACGCTTCCGCACCAGATCATCAGGTCATCCCGGAAAAATCCCCCGCCTTTTATGGCGGGCAGCAGCCGGTGTTTGATTCTATTTATCATATCAGCACTCCGTGATTCATATGGATCTTTACAGGGATTTCCCCATCTCATAGGCTTTTTGCAGCAGTTCTTCTCCGTTTTGAGCCAGCATAGCGCCGCTGCAAATCAAAGGCTCCTCTACCTGCATACTTCCTGCGGAAAGACATTGCAGATACCAGCGGTAGTGATTTTCAGCTGCTTCATAAGGTGCCGGTGCGCCCTGAGAGAATACGCCGATGAGCTTCTTCCCTGACTCCAAACGAGAGGCATGATCTTTTCCTATCAGGCAGTAATGACGATTCATAAAAGTGAGCATGGGGCCACACACCTGGGAGAAATAATTAGGGGCGCTTACAACAAGGGCTCCAGCCTCATGGAGCTGCTTCCAATAGTCCTTCAGGTCATCGGGGATACAGCAATCCGCATTATGGCTTTTGCAGTAACCGCAGCCCCGGCAGCCGTTCACCTTCATCTTATCGATCTCATATACTATAACCTCATGGCCTGCATCTCGTGCTCCTTCCAGCAGCCGTTTTGTCACGGCAGCAGAGACACCATTGGCTCTTGGGCTTCCCAACACTGCTAATACTTTCATTTTGGTCCACTCCTTTGGAAAAACAGGACACTTTTGCCAGATTTGTGCAACTGTGCCCAAAGGTTATCCACAGACAGCAAAGTTACCGTCTATGGTTTCTGTTTGGTTTCAGTATACCATCTGCCCCCAGATTTGTCCATACAAAATCCCCCGTTGCCGCCTCTGCCCGTCTGTCTTTCTCTTGTGGACGGTTTTAATGAAATTCCACTGCACAAAGATAGATGTCCTCCATACAACGACAATTTTTGTGCAGGTTTCGCTAAAATCTCAATATATTTTCTCTCCAATTCATGAAAAATCGATTGACTTTATCGAATTAAAGCATTATAATAGGTAATAATTTGCGGCACCTGAATGCCGCAGTCAATTATATTGTTTGGAGGTACCATGTTATGAAACGCGTGTATAACTTTTCCGCAGGCCCCTCGATCCTGCCGGAGTCTGTCCTTCGCCGTGCAGCCGACGAAATGCTGGATTATCAGGGCTCTGGTCAGTCTGTAATGGAAATGTCACATCGATCTAAGGTGTATGAGGGGATCATCAACTCTGCGGAGAGTCTTCTGCGCGAAGTGATGGGAATCCCCGATAATTACAAGGTGCTGTTCCTTCAGGGCGGTGCTTCTTCCCAGTTTGCTATGGTTCCCATGAACCTGATGACCGGCAGCGGCAAGGCTGACTATGTACTTACCGGCCAGTGGGCTACCAAAGCCTATAAGGAAGGCGCCCGTTACGGAGAGGCCCATGTAGTGGCTTCTTCCAAGGATAAGACCTTCTCTTACATCCCCAAGCTGGACCCGGCAACCTTTACCCCGGACGCCGATTATTTCCATATCTGCCTGAATAACACAATCTACGGTACTCGCTATACCACCCTGCCGGATACCGGTAAGGTTCCCCTGGTAGCGGATGTTTCATCCTGCATCCTCAGCGAGCCTATCGATGTTTCCAAGTTTGGTGTGCTGTATGCCGGTGCCCAGAAAAATATGGCACCTGCTGGCCTGACAGTGGTCATCATTCGTGAGGACCTTATCGGTCATGCTATGGATATCACTCCCACCATGTTCAACTACCAGACCCATGCCGACAATGGCTCCATGTTCAACACCCCGCCCTGCTATACGATCTATATGGCAAAACTGGTGCTGGAATGGCTGAAGAACGATATCGGCGGCCTGGAAGAAATGAAGAAGATCAACGAGAAAAAGGCCGGCCTGCTGTACAGCTTCCTGGATCAGTCCAAGCTGTTCAAGGGTACTGTCGTTCCGGAAGACCGTTCTTTGATGAACGTTCCTTTTGTTACCGGCAATGAGGAGTTGGACGCTAAGTTCGTTAAAGAGGCTGCTGCTGCCGATTTTGTTAACCTGAAGGGCCACCGCTCCGTAGGCGGTATGCGCGCTTCTATCTATAACGCCATGCCCATGGAGGGTGTAGAAAAGCTGGTTGCCTTTATGGAACAGTTTGAAAAGGAGAATCGCTAATCATGTATCAGATTCATTGCTTAAATAAAATCAGCCCTGTCGGTACTAGCCGCTTCGGGGAGAACTATACAATCGGAGCCGAATTAGCTCAGGCAGATGCCGTTTTGGTACGTTCTGCAGCCATGCATGACATGGACCTGCCGGAAAACCTGCTGGCGATTGCCCGTGCAGGTGCCGGTGTTAACAATATTCCTCTGGACAAATGCAGCGAGCAGGGCATTGTCGTGTTTAATACCCCCGGTGCCAACGCCAATGCAGTAAAAGAGCTGGTGATTTGCGGCTTGCTGATGGCTTCCCGTAAAGTGGCCAAGGGTATTGAGTGGGCTAACACCCTCAAAGGCCAGGGAGACGAAGTTGGCAAGCAGGTGGAAAAGGGAAAGTCCGCCTTTGTAGGTCCGGAGATTTCCGGTAAATCCCTGGGCGTTATTGGTCTGGGCGCTATCGGTATTTTGGTGGCAAATGCAGCCGAAGCTCTGGGTATGACCGTATATGGATACGATCCTTACCTGTCGGTAGACGCTGCTTGGGGTCTGTCCAGCAACATTCACCATGCCCGCGCTTTGGATGAGATCTATGCTAACTGTGATTATATCACCCTGCATCTGCCCCAGACAGCAGATACCAAGGGAATGATTAACGCCGAAACGCTGGAAAAGATGAAGGACGGCGTGCGTATCCTGAACTTTGCTCGTGGCGGTCTGGTAAAATCCGCCGATCTGATTGCCGCTCTGGAAAGCGGAAAGGCAGCAGCTTATGTTACCGACTTCCCGGATGATGCTTTGTTGGGAACCGAAGGCGTAACTGGTATTCCTCATTTGGGCGCTTCCACACCGGAATCTGAGGATAACTGTGCCTGCATGGCAGTGGACCAGGTAAAAGATTATCTGGAAAACGGCAACATCCGTAATTCGGTGAATATGCCTGCTGTGAGCATGGCTCGGGCTCCCGGCCTCACCCGTATCTGCATTCTGCATCGGAATGTGCCCAATACCATTAGCCAGTTCTCTGGTGCGGTGGGTGCTGCTGGTGTGAACATTGAAAACATGCAGAGTATGTCTCGCGGAGAGTATGCTTACACTATTTTTGATGTTTCTGGCGATCTGTCTGCCGGTGCGGTGGCTGGACTGCAAGCCATGGAGTCTATCATCCGCGTTCGGGTCATTGACTAAAATCGCAGGAATCCTCATAAAATTCTAATAATAAACGGCCACCTTATTCCGTGTAGAATAAGGTGGCCGTTTTATTCTGGTTGCAACAAAAAAGGTTTAGCTATCGGTTTCATCCGGTCTCTCAAACAGGATTCCCTGCTTTCGAAGACCTTCCCGCACTCTCTGGCATGCCTCTTCAGAAGGACAGGAGAGGGTGTGCAGATGAACTCCCCCAGTAAGGGCACAGAGAGGATTCGCCCGGTTTTCTTCCAGCTTGCGCAAAAACAAATCCGCATCGTATCGTGAAAAAATCTGAAGACTGCCGGAAATTTGTCCATATAGCGGGTGTTCTACGATCACATCCAACAATCCGCATCCGTTATCCACCACCGTATACAGTTCTTGCGCTAATAACTGATCGTCATGGCGGCAAGCTATGGTAAATGTCTCCCGTTCCGTAGGCCCCTTTTGCAGTATATAACCTCTAGGAGTAGCGGAGATCTCATGGGCTGCTGCTCGAAGCAGGGCGATGTCCCCTACAATGATCTGCCGGCTCACAGAAAAACGTCCTGCTAACACCGAAGCACTAACAGGTTCCTTGCTTTGCTTGAGAATTTTTAGGATCTCTTCTCTTCTTTTAACAGATGGGCTCATTAGCGGCAACAACTCCTCTCCATTTCTCTTTATTCCTTTATTTTTTTAGAAAAAAGGCACTGCAAAATTACACATTTTGCAGCGCCTCCTGTTTTATGCCTTTTTGGCCGGGGGCTTTTTGGCATTTTGTTGTTCGTAAATTTCCAGTGCTTCTTCTACAGGGCCGTCAAACACAACCTTACCTTTTACCAGATAAATAGCTCGGTCGCAGATTTCCTTCACGCCTTGCGGGGAATGGCTGACATAAAGAACCGTGGTGCCCTTTTCGATAATCTTTCGGATAGCATTTTTACACTTTTTCTTAAAATTGGCATCGCCTACGCTTAATGCCTCGTCAACTACCAAAATTTCAGGATCTGTATTGACATTCAAGGCAAAACCCAAACGCATTTTCATACCGCTAGAATAAGTGCGCACGGGCTGGTCGATGTAATCTCCCAATTCGGCAAATTCGATAACCTTCTCTTCTATGGTGCGGATATACTCATCCGTCAACCCCAGCAAATAGCCTTTTAGATAAATGTTCTCTCTTCCCGTCATCTCATTAGAGAATCCAGCCGTCAGTTCCAGCAGAGCTGCCACTCGACCATTGACTGTAATGGTGCCGCTGGTAGGAAAGGAGACTCCTGTAATCATCTTCAGCATGGTGGATTTTCCGGCGCCATTATTGCCGATAATTCCCACCGATTCCCCTTTCTGAATGGTAAGGGTTACGTCACGCAGGGCTAAATGTTTTTTCAGATTTTTGGAACGATAAAACAGGGCGAGAAACTGCTCTTTATTATCACGATATAGAGTATACTCTTTCGTTACATGATCAAAAATTACAGCGGGCTGTGTATCTGCCATTTTGATTCGCCCCCTTACAGTACATCCGGCAGCTTCTTACGAAGGCGGTTATAATTATAAATTCCCAAAAGAATAATAAGCAAAAATTCCACAAAGAAGATGATAGTCTCCGTGGGGTTCTCCCAAAACCATTGATGGGTTACAAAGGCTTTGCGATAGCCATTGACAATATAGTTAATAGGATTCAAAAGCATAAGGTGTCTCAGCCACGGAATTTCCAAATCATAGGTATTCCAAACCACACCGGAAAGCCAGAATAGGCCCGTCATAATGGACTTTATCAAATTCTCAAAATCCCGGCTAAAAGCGCTCATGGGCGCAGTAGACCAAGAAAGCGCCAGGAAAAACAGGAACATCAGTGGGCAATAATAGAAGAATTGCAGTGCATACAGCGTTGGGATATATCCGGTAAAACACAGGAAAATTATCATCAGAGCTGCCAGCAGGAGATGGACATAAAACTTTGCCAAAAGGGTAAAGGTCATAATGTTGGATACCGGAAAATGCATTTTGACCACAAACTGCCGGTTTTTCCGGATGGATTGTGAACCGAACAGAATGCTATCACTAATAAAGAACCAAGGGATAAAGCCCGGAAGCATGAAAATAAAACGGGGAATATCATTGATAGGCGAGGCAGTCCGCAAACCTACATCGAACGCAAACCAGTAAATAAACAAAGTAAATAGGGGTTTGACCAACGCCCAACCAGCTCCCAAAAAAGAGCCCTTGTAATCTTTTTTTAATTCTGTTCTGGCAAGCATCATAATCTGCTTGGCATTATGCCGATGTTCTTGAAAAATACTGAACAAAAGATATGCCTCCCATATAATCTATTTTCCAGCCATTTTAAGCTCAAATTTACAAGTAACACTGTTTTATTATTTTACCTTTAGTTTCCTAAAAAGTCAATTCTACAAGAGCAATCCAAAAAGATTGCTGACAAAGTACTAAACGAGTTAAAAAACCATTTGGGATTTCGTTTAAAAGCACCATGGTTTTTATTTTGAATCCTCAGGATCAATTATACCCATCTCTACTATTTTTGGGGTACAAGCATACAAAATTTTAATTCAATTGTTATTTTTTTTGACTGCAAAATATGGTTTGTTATATATTTTTTTCCTTTTTTCCATGATTTAATAATATTGACATTGCAAACTGGGCTTTTTGCCCAAACCCTATTTTGTTGTTGAGAAAGGAACGTGACACAATGAAAAGAGTGAAAAAGCGGATCCTCGCCAGCTTATTGGCAGGATTGATGGCTGCATCCTCTCTAAGCGCGCTGTATCCTACGTCCGTGTCCGCTGCGGGGCTTGGTTATTGGCCAGAACCCCTGCCCATGGGCAACCAGTGGTACTACCAGAATGAAAGCCTACAGCCCTATGGCTCCTGCTTCCAGATTGATGAGTTGAAAAACTGGAGCCCAGATAATGACCCCGACGCTCGTTACAACCGTGGTTCCATTCCGCTGCGTGATCGCTGGATGGGTCCCAACGTGAACCCGCTGGCATCCCGCGATGCAAAGGTCATGCCTCTGGCTATGTCCAATGCCCGCGCCAGTGAAGCTGCTTCTCAGGGAGGCGACGGCGATTTCGTCTATGCATTCAATAACTTCCAGTATGTAGATACCTACAACTTCTGGGGCGGCTCCTCCGGCGAAGGCCCCATCGCCATTCCTTCTCCCGAGCACATTGACTCCGCACACCGCAACGGTGTTCCCGCAACCGGCACCATTTTCATCCCTTGGGGCGACTATGCATACGGCAACCGCTTTGTGCAGGAAATGGTAGAAAAGAACCCCGACGGCACTTATCCCGCCGCTGATAAGCTGATCGAGATCGCCCAGTACTACGGCTTCGACGGCTATATCTTCAACGCCGAATCCGGTACCGGTGTACCCGGCTTTAAGGATTTCCTGGCTTATATCCAGAGAAAGAAGCCCGATAACTTCACCATTTCCTGGTACAACGGCTCCGGTACTCTGAATACCGGCAGCATTCAGAATTGGATGCAGGACGGCGAAGAGCGCGTTACCGATGAATGGTGGCTGGATATGAGCGGTAATGGCAATGTGGACGGCACCATTGCAGCGGCTCAGGAAATGGGCGTTGACCCCTGGAACATCCACTCCACCTGGGAATACTGGCCCATGTCCGGCATGAGCGGAACCAAGGGCGGCAACTATCAGGCCCGTCTGGATGAGAACGGAATCCTGAAGATTTCTCTGGGTATTCTGGCTCCTACCGTTACCCTGACTCAGGCCAAGGACTCCGATGACTTTATCAACGTGCAGGACCAGAAGCTGTGGGTTGGCCCGACCTTCGATCCTTCCTCCACTTATCGTCCTCAGAGCGAGTTCTGCGGCTTCGCCAGCATGGTGGCCGACAAGACTCCTGTCATCGGCACCGATTTTGTTACCAACTTCACCACTGGTAACGGCTACAAGTTCTATGAGAACGGCGAAGTGACCGGCAAGGAAGACGGCTGGTACAACCGCTCTCTGACCGACGTTCTGCC